>NZ_JAUXNK010000047.1 GCF_030682845.1 Methanolobus sp.
ATAGATAAAACGAACACAGCCAAAGGTCTTGTTGATCTGGATAATCTGTTCATCATCTGGATAGATCTCGTAAGTGTATCCATAAAGATTATCAGCATTCTTTGGCTTGCGTACCATAAAAAGATCCTTCTTTTTTGTTTGTAAGTGTATGCTTTTTTTATTGATATTGTTTACTGGAGTAATGCCTTCGCAGGGACGATGCTAATCTCCGTCTGAAGACGGGGGAATGCGCATCGTAACTTTCTTCAATAGCCGAATCATTACTAAACAATTTTCTGGCTGTTTTCAAAAAATACCACCGACATACAAGAAAATAACTTCATATATAAATTATGCGATTTGTTCCTGATTTTATATAAAGAGTCCTTGATAATAAATAATCGTCACATTCATGTACCAAAACCCTGCTTTAAATCACACATGAAAAAGATAGTTATCATCGATTACGGCCTCGGTAATCTCAGGAGCGTCCGCAAGGGCCTGGAACATGCCGGTGCCGATGTACTGATATCCAGTGACCCCTCGGAGATACTGGGTGCCGATGGTGTCATCCTGCCGGGGGTTGGTGCCTTCAGGGATGCGATGAAGAACATCCAGGGACTGCTTGGCACCATTAACAGCTACGTCGGTTCAGGCAAGCCCATGCTTGGCATCTGCCTGGGACAGCAGATCCTCATGAGCCGGTCCGAGGAAGGCGGGCACACAGAGGGACTTGGCCTGATAAAGGGCAGTGTCCTGAGATTTCCTCACAGCGATCTGAAAGTACCCCACATGGGATGGAATTCCATCGGTATGACCCGGCAGCATCCTTTCTTTGAAGGCATACCTGATAACACGTATGTGTACTTTGTGCACTCCTATTATGTGGATACGGCAGGAAGTAATGCGCTTGCAGTGTGCGAATATGGCACAAAGTTCGCAGCATCCGTTGTCAACAATGCGGGCAATGTCATAGGCACGCAGTTCCACCCCGAGAAGAGCGGGGATACAGGCCTGAGAATGCTCAGGAATTTCGTCAATATGTGTTAGAATTGTTAGAACGAGGCTTACATGGATATCGAAGGCTACGCAAAAAGAGGTCTCAAAGACAGTGACCCCGACCTTGAGGATAAGCTCACATCCAGGATACTGGAAGTGAAAAAGACAACACCGGAACATGCCCGCAAACTTGCAAGAGCTGCCATTGTGGAAGCGAAGGCTACCCTGCATGTCAGCGGCGATGCGCTGGAACCCACCGTATCCGGCGTGACAATGGGAGAGTTCGGGGTCGGCTCAAGAGGTATCGGTGATTTCTACACCCACGAAAAGATAGCTGAGGTAATCGGCAAGACCAGCGCCGTAGTGGACACAACCCATCTTGACGATTCAGGCGTTGTCAGATCAAAAGACCCTGGTGAGTATGTCATAGTCACAATAGACGGCATACATTCCAGGCTTAGTGATTTCCCATTCCTTGCAGGTTTCCACGTGGCCCGTGCGGCCTTGAGGGATGTTTATGTCATGGGCGCCCGCCCGGTGGCAATGCTTTCGGACATCCATGTTGCAGATGACGGCGACGTCGCAAAGATCTTCGACCACATAGCAGGCATAACTGCCGTTGCTGAGCTCTCAGGCATACCGCTCATCACAGGCAGCACCCTTCGGATAGGAGGGGACATGGTAATAGGGGAGCGCATGACAGGTGGTGTAGGCGCTGTTGGAGTGTCATCTGACCTCACTGCCAGGCAGCAGACCTGTGTAGGAGATGTCATCCTCATGACCGAGGGAGCGGGTGGTGGCACAATATCCACAGCAGCACTCTACTATGATATGCACGAGGTCGTTGACGAAACTATCAATATCAAGTTCCTGGAAGCATGTGAGAAGATACTTGATTCCGGCCTTGTCAGGCATATCCACGCCATGACAGACGTGACCAACGGAGGGATACGCGGGGACGCAAAGGAAATATCAAGGACAGCCGGAGTAAAGCTTGTGTTCGATGAAAAAGAGATGCGCAAACTCGTGAACCCTGTAGTCCTCCGGATGCTGGAATCCCTCGAGATAGATTATCTTGGGGTATCACTGGATGCTTTGCTCATCATTGCCCCGGCGGAAGTGGCTGAGGATATCATGAGAACTGTAAGGTCTGCAGGTGTTGAAATAAGCATCATCGGAAAAGTAGAGGAAGGCAGCGGCGCCATGATCATGGTCGACGGTGAGTTGAGGGACTTCACCCCGCGATTCAGGGAATCCGCATACACGCCCATCAAGAAAATGATAGGTGAAGAGCAGCCCCGCAATTTTGAGGAAATGCAAACGGCAATTGACAGGGCCGCGCTTGAGGCCATCGGAAAGAAAAAGAGAATAATAGAGAAGGTGAGGAGCAGGTAATCTACTGATTACCGGCCTCTCTCAACTTTTCCACTACCAGCACCACATTGTCCTTTTCCAGTATTACGACTTTTTCACCTTTGTCCAGGGGCTCTGCAGAACGTGCTTTCCAGTATTCTCCCCTGTGTATGACATAACCGGTCTGGTCGGGGGATATAGGCTTGTGGACTATTGCAGTATCTCCTATGATCTCTCCGAACTGAGGCCTGCGTTTCCTCACCTCAATGACCTTGTACATGGCAAATAGCAGGAACAGCCCCACAATGATAGTGGGGGTCACTACCGAGGCGATAATGGTCCTCTGGAACTCGGCGGGCGAATAATTGCGCGGGAAATCAGTGGGTGCAAGCAGCACACTCCCGGCCACTATGCATATCATCCCCGCTATGCCGAACACACCCACACCCGGCGACTGCACTTCCAGGGCCAGCAGGGCTATGCCCACCAGTATAAGGAAAATGGCGCCTATGTTCACATCAAAGCCTGTGCCAATGAGTCCCAGCACGATGGCGACCACGCCGAAAACTTCAGCACCAAAACCAGGATTTGAGATCCCGAGGATCACAGCATACACTCCCAGCAACAGGAGCAGCGAGGAGATAATTGGATTTGAGATGATGTTCATGAAAGCCAGCCGGAGGGGAGCTTCGTAGTAAACTGTTCCTGCACCTGCTGTTTCAAGTGTCCTTCCTTTTATCTCCAGTCCGTCGACCTGTTCAAGCAGGTTCTCTATAGATGGGGCAACATACTCTATCACACCGTACTCAAGAGCTAGCTCAGAATTAAGATTAAGGTTCTCAGTTATGAACTCCCGGGCCGCGGTCTCGTTCCTGCCATGCATCCTGGCATTCTCGGTCGCTCTTTCGACAAGGGCGTTCACTATCTTGGAATCTGTGACTGGCTCTGAGCCACTGGGTGTCAAGCTGACCGGCTGGGCAGAACCAATGACAGTAAAAGGGGCCATCGCAGCAACATCGGTACTGATCAGTATGATTGTCCCTGCCGACCAGGCCTGCGTACCTTCAGGATACACATACCCTATCACAGGTATGTTTGTCTGTGGTATCATCTCCGTGATCCTGAGCGTTTCATCCAGCCCGCCACCAGGGGTGTTGAGGGTTATAATGAGTGCCTCATAGCCCTCATCCTCTGCTATGGCTATGGCGTCTGCCACTATGTCATCAGTTACAGGAGTAATAGCGCCCGATATTTCAACCACAAGCACGTTCCGGTTCTGCTGGGCTCCGGCGGCAGAGGACAACAGGATAGTGGTCAGTGTCAGAAAAAGAAGAAGGCTTATAAAAAGCCTGTTTTGAAAATTCATATTGTTACCTTATCTGGGTTTGTTCTGGAGAGCCTTGGACATGGCCGCGATCTCTCCCATCTCGATGGAGTTGGCAACAACTATCATGTTCCGCTCCCTGGCGATCTCTGCCAGTGTCTGCAGTTCCCTGAGCTTGATGGTTACAGGGACCTCCTCATACAGCTTTGCAGCCTCCATCATCTTCTGAGCCGCAATGAACTCACCGTCTGCAAGGATTATACGGGCACGTTTCTCACGTTCTGCCTCTGCCTGCTTTGCAATTGCACGCAGCATTGTATCGTCAATGCTGACATCCCTGAGGGTCACGCCTGTTACCTTGATACCCCAGGGGTCCGTGGAAATGTCAAGTGATTCCTGTATGTTCAGGTTGATCTCGTCCCTCTTGGACAGCACATCGTCAAGGTCGATCTGGCCTATGACATCACGAAGTGTTGTCTGTGAAAGGGTAGAGGTCGCATACTTGTAGTTCTCAACTTCGTTGACAGCCCTTGAAGGGTCGACAACCTTGTAATACACAACTGCATCAACTGCAACGGTAACATTGTCCCTGGTAATGACGGCCTGTTTAGGGACATCTATGGTAACCACACGCAAGTCCACTTTTACCACCGTATCGATGACGGGGATTATGAGGAAAAGACCCGGACCTTTTACGCCGCTTAGTCTTCCAAGACGGAAAATAACAACACGTTCGTATTCCTTGACGATCTGTATCGCTTTGGAAAGGATGAAAATTGCAACTACTGCTGCTATGATTACAATTTGTTCTACCATTTTATTGAAACTCCAAGGAGATTAAAAAAGGTTATACAATACTAAAAAGAACCCTTGCATTAAAAAGACATCGCTTCCATTTACAAGGACTCAGAGGAACTAATAGGAGACGGGCCTGAAGCCTTGTCTGAGGGGGATGTACACGAAAGCATTACTGCCAGTTGTTATTATAATAATAACCTTCAGACCCGATAAACAATAATCTCACTTATCGCTTATTAATGTGATTGATTTTGCCGTTAACAATTTCAAACAGTTGGAAAGAAAAACGCCATCAGATAACTTAGAACATAGTGAAAAGTATATAAGTAAGTGAGCCATCAGGCAAAGACATAAATCAGATATGTGCCTTTTAAGGTTTGATACAATGAGCGAAAAATGTCAGGAGTGCGGCGGAAAGGGACACAAGGTCGTCGACTCAAAGAAATGCCCCGACTGTAAAGGGGTAGGTAAGTCCAGATCGGTCGATTTGATGAAGCTTTCAGAGAAAGATATGGATAGTTTCCTCAAGAACGGTTCCAGCTGCATGAAGTGCAAAGGCACCGGAGAGATAGAGATTACAGAGCAATGTATTGCATGTTCTGGAAGAGGTGCTTTTTACAAGTGCAGGATATGCGGAGTGGCAACCGAAGGGTTGTACAACGGCGAAGAGGTCTGCCCGTCGTGTGCTAAAAAGCAGATCGTGTATAAACTCGATGATTCCTGCAATATCGAAGAGCTGGAAGTTGGAAAGCTTTACCACGCTGTTGTCAGGAACATAGCGGATTTCGGGGTCTTCGTAGACATGAACTCCAACATGAGAGGACTCATCCACTCCAGCAACATGAAGGAAGAGCTTAAAGTCGGTGAGGATGTAATTGTAGCTGTCAAGGAAATAAAGCCAAGGGGAAAAATGGACCTTGTGCCACGTAAGCTTAAAGAGTACCAGACCGTGGACCTTGAAAAGGACCTCCCCACAAAGCTTGCGTCAGAGCTCCAGAAGCTTGTCGGGACGAGTGTAAGGGTAGAGGGGGAGATCATACAGGTCAAACAGACCGCAGGTCCGACCATATTCACCATTGCCGACGAGACCGGACAGATATCCGCAGCAGCGTTTGAGAGCGCAGGTGAGAGGGCATATCCCCATATCACTTCGGACATGATAGTGTCCGCCACCGGCGATATCACCGCCCGCGGGGACAGTGTGCAACTGGAGATAAAGAGCCTCAAGAAACAGGGCGGTCCAAAAGAGGCAGAGATACGTAAACGTATCGAGGCTGCCCTTGACAGAAGGGCGGAGCCGCATGATATCCAGTTCATGGTAGAGAGCGAGATACTTGAGAAACTAAGGCCCTCCATGCGTAAAGTCGCAAAAGAGATACGCAAAGCTATAATCACTTCCACACCTATATTATTGCGCCACCATGCTGATGCTGACGGAATGACCGCAGCCCTGGCAATTGAAAAGGCCATAGTTCCCCTGATAAAGGAAGTGAACGGACAGGATGGCGAATATTACTTCTACAAGAGGGCGCCTTCAAAGGCACCGTTCTATGAGATGGCCGATGTTGTGCGCGATATCAGCTTCGCGCTAGAGGATGCGGCGCGCCACGGGCAGAAGATGCCCCTTGTTGTCAGTGTTGATAACGGCTCTTCGATAGAGAATATACCTGCAATGAGGCAGGCCAGTGTGTATGGCATCAGGATGATAGTTGTTGACCATCACCACCCGGACAAGGAAGTTGATGAGTTCCTGATAGCGCACGTCAATCCTGCACATGTGGGCGGGGACTTCGGCATAACAGCCGGGATGCTCTGCACTGAAGTGGCACGTATGATCAACAAGGATGTGGAGAACGACATAAGACATCTGCCTGCAGTTGCTGCTGTCGGTGACCGCTCTGAAGCGCCGGAGGCAAAGGTGTACATCCAGATGGTATCCGATAAGTACAGCCTGCAGGATCTGAAGGATATGGCCCTTGCACTTGACTTTGAAGCCTACTGGCTAAAATTCAATAATGGTAAAGGCATAATTGACGATATTCTCAATTTTGGAGACGAAAAGATACACAGGAACCTGGTGAAGGTGCTCTGCGAGCAGGCTAACGAAATGATAAATGAGCAGATAGATGTATGCATGTCCCATGTCAAAACGCAGACACTCCCCAACGGAGCGTTACTTAACGTCCTTGATGTGGAGAACTATGCACACACATTCACCTTCCCGCCACCGGGAAAGACATCCGGGGAAGTGCACGACCAGCTGTGCCGCAAGTTTGAAGGAAAGCCACTCATTACCCTGGGTTTCGGGCCGGACTTTGCGGTTATAAGGTCAAAGGGAGTCAAGATGAACATCCCGCGCATGGTCAGGGAGCTTCATGAGGAAGTAAAGGGTGGCGGTGTGAACGGAGGAGGACACCTTGTGGTCGGCAGCATCAAGTTCGTAGAAGGGATGCGCACCGAGGTGCTTTCAAAGCTGGCTGAGAAAATAGGCGCTGTAGAAGTAGAATAATACTTCTACGCAGCCAAATTATTTTTTGGACTTTTTCTGTCCCTGATCAGTCTACACGCACAATGCGTACAAGGGAGCTTACAGGTACTTCCGAGATAGTCTCGGAGCCGCTTTTATCCACAAGCACTGCAATAGCTATGGGCTTTGCACCGGCGCTGCGAAGATGGGCCACAACATCACTTACCGTGCTTCCGCTGGTAATGACATCATCCACTATCACACATCTCTTGCCTTTGATACTTGCAAAGTTCCTGCTGAAGGCACCCCTTACCTGCGTATCCTCGCTCTGCTCGTTGTAAGAATGGTAGACGGAAAGCTCCACTCCGAGCTCTTCAGCCATGAGGCTTGCCAGGGGAACACCACTTAAGCCAATGCCTACGATGACATCTGCCTCCGCATCTGCATGCTCCAACGTCTCGATGACCATATCACAGAGGGCTATGCCTATGTGGCGGAGCCTGAAAGCACTCTTGCCGATGCCGCTCCAGTTAACAGAGATATCCTTGGGAGCAGGAGATGCTTCCTCCTTCTTGGAACGTGTTAAAAGCCAGGTCACTGTATCCCTGGAAACATTAAGTTCGTCTGCTATCTGCCTTGTAACAAGCCCGTTAGCCTGTAACTCCACAGCCTTCTGGATCAATTTATCAATATTCTTCATATGAACCCCGCTATTCTGGATAGATTCGTTTCTTCCTTATGTATGTAAGACATGTTATATTTTTCTTTTACGCTTCTTGTTGAGCTGAGAACCACACACGGGGCAAATATTTCCGGTGGGAAAGCGCCTACGACATCCAAAACACTCTTTTTCCCACTCAAGCACGTCCCGTATCTTTTTCTGCACCACAGGCATTACCCTGATGCCAAGCACGCTGGCTGTGTTCTGTACAGCATAATCATCAGTCAGGAGGACAGCATCCTTACCATACTCGAGGGCTTTTGCAAGTATGTCTATATCCGTTGCAGACAACTCTTCAGAGTCTCTGGTGCTTCCTGCAGCCTCAATTACCCGCTGCTTGAGGACATAATCAACAGACTCTACCCTTGCACCATTCTCCTGCGCCAGCTCGAACCTCATGGAAGCCTCATGGCTCCTGAGTTCTTTCACAACAGAGCTCACAGTTACAATTGTTGAGGGGTCGATGTCCTTTCCCATTATAAAGACTGCCGAATCAGCGATATAGATCATTGGTCAGTATAGAGATTCTGCACTGTTTAACTCTTTGGGTGTTCAGGAAAGAAGCTCTATGCAAGAGGTATAGATAAATATCATAAAATAAATATAATATACCTATGACGAATTTGAACAGATTATCCAGCGGAATACCACTCCTTGATAAAAAGTTGCAGGGCGGCTATCCTGAAGGGGAAGCATTGCTCATAACAGGTGAACCCGGCACAGGCAAGACCATATTTGGGATACAGTTTCTTCACAGCGCATGTCTCAACGGTAAGAAATGCGTAATGCTGGCAACAGAAGAAACACCTGAGAAAATATTGGTCCATGCGAAAATACTGGGATTTGATCTTGCGCCATATATTGTGAACAAACAACTCTCAATAATGCATTTACTGGAAATGAGGGCTGCAGATTCAGGGGTCAGCATCGGGGAAAACCATCCCTTGCCTATAAATATAGATGACCTCAATAACTTTTCACACCTTATAGCCGACGATATTGAAATTGTGGTCATTGACAATATGGGCACCTGTTCTATTGGAATGGAACTCAGAACTTTCAGGGACAAGCTGGAAACACTTTTATACCTGCTATCGAAGCAAAAAAGAACATCCATTATAATAATGGATGATACGGCGCATGAATACACACACAGGGTTGCAGAATATTCCACTTACGGAACAATAAGACTGAAGGTCAAGGAAAATCCCTATACAGGAAAGATGGAACGTTTCATGTACGTCCCAAAGATGAGAGGGACTAGGATATCACTGGACCTCATAAATTATGATATAAGTGATGAAGGCATTGCCCTGCTGGCATTTCATGGTAAAAAAGATAAACCTAACTGCTGATAATCCCTTACAAACATCCGGTACTGATAATATGGACATCAATAAATCTAAAGATATCATCGTCAGGTTCATCAGGGAAAAGGTGCGGGAAGCAGGATGCAAGGGAGCGGTTGTGGGGATCAGCGGGGGCATTGACTCTGCGCTGACAGCATATCTTTGCGTCGAAGCATTGGGAAAGGAGAATGTGCTGGGAATTCATCTTCCGGAAGTCAACCTCACACCCCCCGAAGATGTCCTTGATGCCACTGAAGTGGCCGATCGTCTCGGAATAGAGTTCAGGACCATAGATATATCCGGCCCCCTGACAGCTTTCATGATGGCAGTGCCGGATAGCGGACCGGACTTCCGTCATGCTAACGGCAACCTCAAGGCCAGGATACGTATGTCAGTACTATACTATTATGCCAATACAATGCAAAGAATGGTAGTCGGTACAGGTAACAAGACAGAGCTTCTGCTGGGATATTTCACAAAATATGGAGACGGCGGCGTAGATCTTGAGCCAATCGGGGACCTGTACAAGACAGAAGTAAGAGAGATGTCAGGCCTTTTAGGAGTGCCGCGCGGGATTGTTGATAAATCACCGTCAGCAGGCTTGTGGGCAGGACAGACCGATGAGAACGAGCTTGGCATCACCTACGAAATTGTAGACAGGTTCCTGGCAATGCTCCTGGAAGGAGAAAAGCCGCAGGTAGCCCAGAATACGCTCGGTATGACCCCCCAGCAAAGGGATTCGGTGCTTGCACGCGTCCATGCGAACATCCACAAAAGAAAAGCTCCCCCAATGCCGGAAATGGATGCGCTGAGGAAGGCCTATATCACAGTATGATCACCTGCCAGGAAAAACAGGAACCTCTGAGTCCTTGAACCTTATCAGGGGTTTGGCAAGATGCCTCCTGGCACAGGGAGGAACTTCATAGAATCCTGCCCCCAGATCCCTTTTCACCTGCACTGATTCTATCTCGAGAGATTCAGTCGCACATTTCCTGCACCTATAACCCTGACCGGTGCCTGCGGATTTCATTCTTTTTCCACACGACGGGCAAAGAGGGTTCTTTTTTTCAACAACTTGTGCAAGGAACAAGATTTGAAGTTTCTCGATGTTCAGGGTGTTTTCCATAACACTGCCGCACACAATGACCCGATCTCCGGGGACAAGCCTGCGGACGACTTCCCTGAAGTTCTTAGTGGGCTCAAAGGCTGCGCAATCTATTGTTTTCCCTGCATCGTCCTTTAGTAAGAAAATGGAATGCCCACCCCTGATCGTATGCGATGCAGCTGCAACTGTCCCTTCCAGCATATAAGAATGCATGTCCAGAATATCGTCCACACCCTTTGTGTGCAGGAGATGCATATCTGTTCCCTGATTGGTCATGTAAACACATGAACGCTCGATCTCCTCAGAGCGGACCATTGCTACGGCTGCTTCTACGGCGGATCTTGTGTTCCCCCTGATTCCGTACAGCACCGGGTCCGGGGATCTTGGTACGCATACGACCAGTTCGTTGAACCTGTCAACCGAATCCCATGTTCCAGGATATGTTTTCAGGTCAGCCTCAAAGAGCGAATCACTATCCACAAAGCGTTTTGTGCCGCATGCCTCAGTCTTCCTGTAAGTAAGGAATTCGTAGGTATGTTCCCATTCCTGATCAAGCATCGCGCCGCAGGCTGCAAGCGCACCGATAAGGCCGCGCCCGTTCTTGAAGGCCCGGAATGTCAATCCCAGGCTTTCCGCAAGTGAGCTCGCCTCGTCTATGGATATGACATCCCTTACAGCGCGCAGGAAGAACTCCGCCAGCAAAGGTTTAGCTTTTCCGAAGTCCTCTTCCATTATGAATACCACACCAGGATTGGTATTCTCACATTCCATCCTGGCAAGGGAGGAAATCCTTGAGACAACATGCCCGATAAGCTTTCCAGGGTCATTGCAATTGAAACACATTGCTACTGAAGCGTTTCCCCTGGTCTTGTATGGAATTGTAGGGTTCAGGCGGATAAGCAAGGGATCACCTACAGGATTGCAAAAATCAGAGAGCTCATCTATCAGCAGGGCTCCGAGATAAGTTGTGCACATGCCGTCCCTGGAATCAGTATCATCTATTCCGATGATAATTCTTTTGCAGTTTTTATCCATCGAACCGATAACCCATACTCGTGCCTATAATTAAACTATTCCGCATGTCGTACTTCATAATATCCCTTTAATAATCTCCCTGCATTTCCGGGTGAAGATATATTTATATAGACATGCAAACAAAGGCTAATCTGTAATGACAAAAGAGATTCTAATACATCAGATTGTCGATGTATTGAGGCAGGCAGGTTTTATTGTTTCAAAACGCTGCAACATCCGGCCCCGAAGTTTTGATCTCGCCGCCAGGAACGCTGAAACTCTCCTTTTCTGCAAGGTACTGTTTAATATTGACGGACTTAATGAAGAAACGGCAAGGGAAATGAGAGGACTGGCCCATTGCCTTGGCGGATCTGCACTGCTAATAGGAGCAAAGACAAGAGACCAGTTGCTTGAGGACAATGTTGTTTACATGCGTTATGACATACCTGCAATCAATGTTCAGACCCTTTACGACTATTTTATTGAGAACGTACCTCCACTGGTCTCAGCATCTCCCGGAGGGCTTTATGTCTCCATTGATGGTGACGTGCTGAAGGAAGCCCGCCAGCGTACATCCATGTCACTTGGATCCCTGGCATCCCAGCTTGGTGTTTCACGCAGGACGATAAGTAAATATGAAGATGGCGGGATGGACGCTTCCATCGACATAGTCCTCCAGCTTGAAGAGCTGCTCGATGTGGCCCTGGCCAGATCCATAGACCTGCTGCAATGCTTTGAGAAACACAAGGGAATAAGTGCCTCTTCGGAAGCGGAACCCGAAACAAAAATAGAAAAGCAAACCCCAGATGAGGGAATACTGGACATGCTGCATGCCCTTGGATACCAGGTTATGTCAACGGCCCAGGCGCCCTTTAAAGCGATCTCAAAGGACACTTCAGATATCCTGCTCACTGGAATCAGCAGCTACAGTAGCGCAATGATCAAGCGTGCAGACCTTATGAGCAGTATTTCATGTGTCACCATGACAAAGTCAGTGTTCATCATCAACGGGGAAACAAAGTCACAGAACGTTGAGAACACCGTCCTTATCGAGAAGAGGGAACTTGATAAATTATCAGGAAGCGAGGAACTCGCGGAGCTGATAGATGAAAGGACAAAACGGCATATTCCAAAACCCTAATATACAGAAATCCCTTTAAGAGTAGCAATGACTACGAATATCGCAGTACTTGTTTCCGGAAGGGGCTCAAATCTGCAATCTATTATCGATAGTATCGAGAGCCAAAATATCCGGGACGCAAAGATATCCGTGGTCATCAGCGATGTCAAAAATGCGTTTGCCCTTGAGCGTGCCTGCAGGCACGGAATCGATGCCATATTCATAGACCCCCGCTCTTTTGTGGATAAGAAAGCATACGAACAGGAAGTGCTCAAAATCCTGGGCCAGTATGATATCGGACTGATACTCCTTGCAGGTTACATGCGGATAGTTGGCAGGGAGGTCATTGAGGCCTACCGCAATAAGATCATTAATATACACCCGGCACTGCTCCCATCTTTCAAAGGGTTGCATGCCCAAAAGCAGGCTTTTGATTACGGTGTCAGAATATCCGGATGTACCGTGCATTTTGTGGATGAAGGCATGGATACAGGACCAATAATAATCCAGAAATGTGTGCCTGTCCTGGAAGGAGATACACCGGACACTCTTGCAGCGCGTATCCTTGAACAGGAACATCAGATATTTCCTGAGGCCGTGAAACTTTTCGTTGAGGGTAAACTTAAAGTGGAAGGCAGGGTTGTAATACGCACATAATCACATCCATACCTACTATTATTACACTAGTCTAACGGTTGATAACATGTCACATATCTCGGAAGTTGACCCAGAGATCGCTGAAGCCCTCAGGCTTGAAGCGAACCGCCAGGATTACAAGCTGAACCTTATTGCCTCGGAGAACTATGCAAGCCGTGCAGTCATGGAGGCACAGGGCTCCGTGATGACGAACAAGTATGCAGAGGGCTACTCAGGCAAGCGCTACTACGGCGGGTGCGACTATGTCGATATAGCTGAAGACCTTGCAATCCAGAGGGCAAAGAAGATATTCGGCGCTGAGCACGTTAATGTCCAGCCTCATTCAGGTTCCGGTGCCAACATGGCAGTATATTTCTCGGTACTGAAAGTAGGCGACGCCATCATGTCAATGGACCTTTCACACGGCGGTCACCTTTCACATGGCAGCCCTGTGAATTTTGCAGGCCAGCTATACAAGATAGTACCATACGGAGTGGACAAGGAAACCGAAGCACTTGACTACGACGCCCTTATGGCAATGGCAAAGGCCAGCAAACCCAGGATGATAGTTTGCGGCGCCTCGGCATATTCAAGGACTATCGACTTTAAGGCATTCAGGGAAATAGCAGATGAGGTGGACGCATACCTGCTTGCGGATATCGCCCATATCGCAGGTCTTGTAGCAGCAGGAGCACACCCCAGCCCGGTAACCTACTGTGATTTCGTGACCACCACCACCCACAAGACCCTCAGGGGGCCCAGGGGCGGTATGGTAATGTGCCGTGAGGAATACGCAAAGGAAGTCGCCAAGGCAGTGTTCCCCGGACTGCAGGGCGGACCCCTTATGCACATTATTGCTGCAAAGGCAGTGGCATTCAAGGAAGCTATGAGCGAGCAGTTCAAGAAGGACCAGTTCCAGACCGTCAGCAATGCAAGGACACTTTCCGATGAACTTCAGACGAGCGGCTTTGACATAGTGTCAGAAGGTACTGACAACCACGTTATGCTCATCAACCTTAACAAGTTCAATGTCACTGGAAAGGAAGTGGAAGCAGGCATGAGCAAGGCAGGTATCATCCTTAACAAGAACACCATTCCCTTTGAGACCAGAAGCCCCTTCATCACAAGCGGTATAAGGATAGGCACTCCGGCAACCACCACCAGAGGCATGCAGGAAAAGGAAATGAAAGAGATTGCCGGCTATATCAAGACTGTCATCGACAACCTTGGTAACGAGACTGTGCTCAACAGCGTCAATTCCGATGTGGAGCAACTCTGCAGCAGTTTCCCGATATACAAGTAAAAGCATTGCTCCGGAAGGCATGAAACAGGGTGTCCACAATGGCTCAAGAGAACTATGATTCCAGAAGGATTGACGGCAAAAGCCTGGCAGGCAAAGTGGAAGCGCAGGTAAGGCAGGGAGTCGGGCAGCTCAAAAAAGAGAAGAATGTGATTCCAGGCCTTGCAACCATACTTGTGGGGGAGGATCCGGCCTCAAAGATGTATGTCCGCCTGAAGCATAAGGCCTGTGAAAGGATTGGGATACATGCAGAGGATCATAACCTGCCTGAATCCACAACTCAGGAAGAGCTTATAGAGGTAATCAGGGAACTGAACTCCAGAAAGGATATCCATGGCATACTGTTACAGCTCCCCCTTCCGGGACACCTTGATGCAAAGGCTGCTATGAGGGCTATTGACCCCGACAAGGATGCAGATGGTTTCCATCCATACAACATGGGAAAGCTTCTCATAGGCGAGGAGGGACTTGTACCCTGCACACCTAAAGGAGTAATCAGGGCACTAGAAGAGTACAATGTCCAGATCCAGGGAAAACACGCTGTGATCGTAGGACACAGCAATGTCGTGGGAAAGCCCATGGCTGCAATGCTCATCAATCGCAATGCAACGGTCTCTGTCTGCCATGTCTTCACAGACAACCTGAAAAAGTACACACTTGATGCTGATATTCTTGTTGTCGGCACAGGCGTGAAACACCTCATAAAGGAAGATATGATCAAGGAAGGCGCGGTCATCTTCGATGTGGGCATCACCGAGGAGAATGGCAAGATCTACGGGGACGTTGATTTTGACAATGTGATCCGGAAGGCCTCCCTCATCACCCCGGTTCCCGGTGGTGTGGGGCCCATGACAATAGCCATACTCATGGAGCATGTGCTTAGGGCAGCAATGAATGCCTGATACGCACTCTTATATACTTTTATATTTTAGTAGCCAATGTCCTTTTATCCAGTGATGAATTGATCCTGCCAGGTTGAACTATGGTTGTTGATGTTGATATATGCGGCTTGAAAATTGGTGACGAGCACCCTATCAGATTGATGGGTGTTATCAACCTGAGCAAGGAGTCGTTCTATAAGGGCTCTGTGGTAAGTATTGATTCTCTTTTGGATGTTGCCCGGAAAATGGTAGATGACGGCGCAACGATAATAGATATAGGGGCCCGCTCAACATGGCCTCTTGCAAAACCCCTTGTCAGTAAAGAGGAGGAACTGCAGCGCATGTTACCTGCACTGGACATGCTGAAGGATAACGTAGATGTGCTCATCTCCGTGGACACT
Organism: Methanolobus sp.; assembly: GCF_030682845.1. Classification (GTDB taxonomy): domain Archaea; phylum Halobacteriota; class Methanosarcinia; order Methanosarcinales; family Methanosarcinaceae; genus Methanolobus. Next base: position 15,448 of record NZ_JAUXNK010000047.1, read on the forward strand.
GTTTACTCTGATGTTGCGGAAGGCTCCCTGAAGCATGGTGCTGATATTGTTAACGATGTGTCGGGATTCACCACCGACCTGCGTATGATGGATGTAGTGGCAGACCACTCCTGTCCCGCTGTTGTAATGGCATCAAATGAACTCCCCGGGGACCCGATAGGCATGGATGCCATCATGGGATCTTTTGCATCCATCATTGACAGGGCCGATTCAAAGGGAATAGATACGAACAAGCTCATACTCGACCCTGCCATTGGGAAGTGGATCCCTGAAAAAGACCCCATTTATGATTTTGAGACCATCGACCAGTTCGAGAGCCTGAAGGTTTTCGGGAAACCACTGCTTGCGGCTATATCCAGGAAATCCTGCATCGATGCGGTGCTGCACAAACCCGCAAGTGAGAGGCTCTATGGAAGCCTTGCAGCTACGGCTATAGTCGTACACAAGGGAGCCCACATCATAAGGACCCATGATGTCGCGCAAACCAGGGATGTTGTCGAGGTTGCAAGGGCGATGAGAAGCAGACAATCCGTTGTCCAGTCAGGCAATTTTGAGATATCCATCATAGACATAACTCATCCTGATGACGCTGAGTATCTTATGAAGGGCATTGGTGTCACTGGAACCGGTGCGAAGGTGATGAAGAATAAAACAGTGAGCAAAGTTATACGTGTCAGCAATATCACCACCACCGAGGCCCTGATCATCAAGCAGGAGATGCTGGCCAGAGGAGGGGATGCTGCCCTTGAGCGTGATGCCGTATCCCATGAGACCGAAAAGACGGACGTACTGATCATAGGTACACTCCTGCAGTTCGAGAAATTGCTCCGCAAGCTCTCATACCAGGCACGCAGCCTTCCGCTCATTGCAGAGATGATGGCAAAAGCCCTAGAACAGGACATGGACGTGGAATACCGCTACCAGAGGGAACTATGATAATCTCATCTGCAAAGCCTTTTGAAGAAATACTGGAACTGCTTAAAGAAGAGGACGATATCTTTATCCTGGGCTGCAATGCATGTGCCGCAAAACTGCATGTCGGCGGCGAGCCCGAGGTCATTATAATGCAGCAGCGTCTTGAGGAAGCTGGAAAGCGTGTGGCGGGATGGGGGGTCCCAAGCGCCGCCTGCAGCGTGGCATCCTTTGATTCACTCATTGAAAAGAGCCCTGCACTGAAGGAAGCGAAGGTGATTCTTGTCATGGCCTGCGGAAGCGGAGTTTCCACAGTATCCAGAGTTGCAGAAGTGCCGGTCTACCCTTCTAACAACACGAATTCCCTTGGAGGACGCTCGCAGGGAGAGGTGATCCCGGAACTCTGTGCCATGTGCGGGAATTGTACAGTATATTATTTCGGTGGCATCTGTCCCAGGGGACAGTGTCCCAAGCAGCTCATCAACGGACCCTGCGGCGGGTCGAAGGATGGGAAATGTGAAGTAGACCAGGATAAGGACTGCGTGTGGGAACTGATCTACCTGAGGCTTGAGAGAATTGGCAGGCTGGATTTGCTGGATATTATATGGGATCCTGATGGCATACCAGATTAGGGTCTCCTGTTTCAGGCAAAGTATACTATCCTGTAAATTGCGATGCTTTTAAAAACCAGACTCACATATAGTCCCACGATGCCCAGGACCTTCAAAGAAAAACTCTTATCTGACGATTTTCTTGTTACAGCTGAGATCACTCCCCCGAAAGGAACAGACCTGAGCGAAGCTCTTGGAGATGCGGAGATACTCAGGGGGCTGGCGGATGCACTCAATGTTACCGACAACCAGCGGGCAGTTATGAGAATGAGCCCTCTTGCGGTCAGTAAGGCACTGCTGGACAACGGGCATGAGGTCATTATGCAGCTGACATGCAGGGACCGAAACCGGCTGGCGCTCCAGTCGGATGTGCTTGCAGCTTATTCACTGGGAGTAAGGAACATATCTGTAATGTCAGGGGATCATACCACCAAAGGAGACCATCCCCGAGCCAGGCCTGTCTTTGATATTGATTCCGTACAGCTTCTGGGAGCGATCCGGAAAATGAAAGAAGGCTTCGATCTCTCAGGTAACGAGATAGGTGGCCTGCCTGACCTGACAGTGGGAGCAGTATCCAACACCGACCTGTCCAAACCCATGCAGCTGCTCAAGCTCAGGAAAAAGATAAAGATGGGTGCAGAATTCATACAAACACAGGCTGTGTATGATACCGGGCAGTTTCAGACATTTATGGAACATATAGTTGACATGGATGTTCCTGTGATTGCCGGGGTGATCCCCCTCAAGTCAGCAAAAATGGCAAGATCCATGAACGAGAACATACCCGGGATCAAGGTGCCACCGGAGATGATCGACAGCATGGAGAATGCAAAAGATCCGGCATGGGAAGGGCTTTCAATATGTGCACAGACCATAAGGGAGCTTAAAGGGCTTTGCCGGGGCGTCCATGTGATGCCCATCGGCAGCCATAGTAGGACGCCTGAATTACTAGAGATGGCAGGGATCAGGAAGGAAAAATAATGTCAAAAACGCAGGTAGATCATGCAAAGAATGGGGTCCTGACCCCTGAGATGCGATATGTTGCAAAGACCGAAGGCCTTGATGAGCAACTTGTAATGGAAAGGGTCGCCCATGGCAGCCTTGTGATAATGACCAGGAAAGGATGTCCGCCGGTTGCTATAGGCAAGGGAGCATCCACAAAGATCAATGTGAACCTGGGGACTTCTTCTGCTTCTATTGACCCTGATTCCGAGCTTGAGAAAGTTATGGTTGCCGGGAAGTACGGCGCAGACACTATCACAGACCTGTCCATGGGTGGTGACATCACCGGAATTAGGAGAATGGTATTTGAGAACACGCACCTTCCTGTCACAACGGTGCCCATATACCAGACCATTGTGGAATGCGGGATGGAGGGCGCAAGAATTGATGATATCCTCTCTTATATCAGGAAGCATGTGAAAGAGGGCGTCAGCTCCATTCTGCTGCATTGCGTTGACAGGGATATGCTTGAACGTCTGAAGGGCTCCGGCAGGGTCATGGGTATGGTGTCCAAGGGCGGATCCTTTACCAGCACCTTCATGCTGCTGAATAATTGCGAGAATCCTTTTATAGAGCACTTTGAGGAGGTCGCGGAGATACTCAGGAAAAACGATGTTGTGCTTTCCCTTGGGAATACCATGAGGAGCGGCTGCATCCATGACCTGCAGGATGAGGCACAGGTAATGGAAGCCAGAAGGAACGCCGACCTTGCAAAAAGAGCGAACGAAATGGGTGTGCAGGTAATCATCAACGGTATGGGCGGACATATACCGGCCTCGGCTATACCTGCAAGTGTAAGGTTCTACAAGGAAATGGGAGACTACCCCCTTTTTGTAGCAGGCCCGCTACCAACTGATATCGCTGTGGGGTACGATCACATCGCAGGAGCAGTTGGAGCAAGTCTCGCAAGCGGGGCGGGGGCGGATTACCTATGCTACATCACTCCTGCAGAACATCTTTCACTTCCAAACCCGGAGCAGGTCAGAGAGGGACTTATCGCATTCAGGATCGCGGCGCACATCGGTGACTCCATGAAGTACGGACTTGATGACCGGGACCTGATGCTCGCAAGGAAGAGAGCGGATTTTGACTGGAAAGGACAGGCAGAACTTGCCCTGGACCCTGACCGCCCGGGACAGATGTGCCCGCAGGAAGGACCCTGTTCCATGTGCGGGGATTATTGCGCGATAAAGATAATGAAGGGCTACCTGTCAGGGGATGAGTGAATGCAGACCGCTTTTCCCTCTTTGAACATGTTTGGCATAAAAACCCCACTTATAAAGCAGGGAGACAATATTGCAGAAGTCATAGCAGATACCCTTGAGAAGCAGGGTCTCCAGTTACAGGATAATGATGTCCTTGTTATAGCTGAATCCCCTGTCGCCACTTCTGAACACCGGCTGGTTCTGCTTGACGAGGTAAAACCTTCAGAGAAGGCGTTTCAGCTTGCAGAGAAGTACCAGCTAGATCCCCGAGAGATGGAGCTCATCCTGCAGGAATGCGATGAGATATTCGGAGGGGTCCCCGGTGCAGCACTGACGATCACAAAAGGAACGCTCGCACCCAACGCAGGCATAGACAGCTCCAACGCGCCTGATGGTTATGTGGTGCTGCTTCCCAAGAACGCCCAGGAGAGCGCTGCGAGGATCCGCAGGTACATACAGGATCGTTGCAATTGCAAGATAGGAGTAATCATAGGCGACAGCCGTACCCAGCCCCTCAGGCTTGGCTGCGTGGGTATCGCCATCGGGACATCAGGTATCGTGCCAGTAGAGGATGCCAGAGGCACATTTGACCTTTTTGGAAAGGAATTGAAGATCACACGCAAAGCTGTTGCCGACAATCTGGTCTCTGCTGCCCAGCTGCTCATGGGAGAAGCAGGGGAGAGCGTACCTGCAGTATTAGTAAGAGGTGCACCTGTCCAGTTGAGTGAAGGTGATATGGAGATGCCTCTGTTCAGCAGGGATGAGTGCATGTATTACAGCAATATAAGGAAGGCATAACAGTGGAAATTTTTGAAGTCGCATGCGAAAGAGATAGATAGAAATTGTTATTTCGTGTTATATTAGTAACTGGTAGCACTTATACATCATCAAAATAATCTAAATCTAATTTCTTGATATCATAGGTCTTAAATGTCGAAACTCCAACATTGTATTCAATCATATACTCTGCCAAATCAGTCCCATCGATCAGTACGATGTTTCCGGTTTGTCGAGCATAATCCTTAGCTTCTTTTGAAAAATTAGAAGTACTGATGAATACTCCTTTTTTAGCTTGCTTCCCAATAAGAGCACCGGCAAATTTTTGGATTTCAGGCCTACTTACTGTGTTCTCCCATCTTTTAGCCTGAATATAAATTCAGTACTTCGCTAAATTTACTTCCTCCTTATCCCCACGCTATTGAATTACCTTAAACACTGCAATACCAATTGAATTCTTAACTTTCTCCTAAGCCATTCTTCAACAAACAGAATAAATCTAGCAAACCTGAACTTATCCTCATCAATAGTTAATGGACCTGGTTTTACTATTGTGAAATGCTTTTTCTGGAGGTAGAGCCATGCATTTCTGAGCAGGAACGATATTAAAGTAAAGAAGTATCTGAAGGTTACATCTTTTGTTGATGTCCTTGGTTTAACGATATTTCTCATCCTGTAAGATGATTCGATAGCAAACCGTCTTCTGTAGACATTACTGATCTTCCTTGGAGGCCAGTTAACTCCATAAGCAACAAAACCAAGGTTCTCACATCCGTATTTGCTTCTTTTACCTTTCAGATACTTAACATCAATTACAATATCCAGGTGAACTTCTTTCTTTTGAGCATTCTTCATTACATATTCAGCAGACCTTGCTTTTCTCCCGTCAAGTAGTTGCTTGATCTGTTTTCCCTTTCTTACTACTGGTGTAATGTGAGGGATCTCACTGTTCTGCAAGAACTTAAACACATCTACAGAGTAGAACTCTCGGTCCAAACAAAGCACCTTGATGTTGAAATTCAGTTTCCTGATAAGGTCTATGAAATAAGTGAGGTAATCAACCTTTGTTTTGTTCCTTTCAACAGGAAGAACTGCAAGAGTATATCTCTCGTTCTTGTTTATGATAGAAAGTGATACATATGAATAAAATGAGTTTGTTGATTTCTTGGCCTGACTACGTATCACATAGTCTTCATTGGACGAATCAATTGCCCCATAATAGGGATCATTTGTGAAATCGATAGCGAATTCATACTTTTTCTCTGGTTTTAGACTACTGAGAGAACCTTGAAGAAGAATACTCTCATTTACCTGGATAAGCTCTTCAAGACTTAGTTTTTTGAGATGATATCTTAAAGACGTCTCACAGGGAATCTCTTGATAGTGTTTTGATGAAGAATGAACTGAAATGTTATCAACTGCCATACATATGGCAGCATAAAATATCTCTTTAGAGCTAAGTGGACCATTTATCTTGATGTTGATATTATCTAGAAGTGGTTTAAGAACAGTATCAATACATTGTTTTGGCCTTAATTCAACCTTATCACAGGTCCTTGAATTGAATGGTAGAAATGACATAGGGCGGCGTTCCCGCCGCATATAAAGCTATCGGAAAGCATTATTCTGTGTCCTATTCAAAATTAGTGAAGTACTGAA
>NZ_JAUXNK010000048.1 GCF_030682845.1 Methanolobus sp.
TCCGATTGAACGAAATCCTAATCCTTCAAGATAGAGTTGTAAAGCCTGCCTTTTAACGGAAGTAGAACTCGCAGTCGATTTTATCTCGACTGTATAGTTATATACGCAATCATAACATTTGTAGCGTTGACGTTCATCGACTTTCCCATTCTTTTTGTGGTTGGAACTCTTACATTTAGGGCAGTTCATACTGAAGTATAGGCTTTCATCCTATATACCTCTATTTACTTAACAATACCGAAATTTTAATACGAGCTATTAAAATCATACCGTTTGTTCTGTGAACTCCGTGTTCTTTTTCGTTGTTACTATGTGTGCCTCACAGGGGCATACCTGCAGAGCCTCCTTTCCTTTTTGAAATCAGGATAAATGCTTCAGCAATGAGTAGTAAAATAATGCAAACAATTGTTGTAGTGATCACTGAAGGATACTGGCCTCCAAATCCTTCAGATGATGTGTGTTTTAACCATATTCCTGCATAAGCCCAGACAATAACAAGCCCATACGCAATATCACTGTTCTTTAGCATTGTTGCAACTCCAATGATAAGCCCGACAACGAGTATTAAGATAGTCCAGGTAGTCTCGGCTAAACCAAAACCTTCCCAGCCTATGCTGACAAGAAGCGTAGTAACGTTAGCAATGGTTGCCACTGTGATCCATCCGAAGTACACGCTAAATGGAAGTCTGATGAAAAAATATTCTCCTGCAGAAAGCTGTTCATTGCTTATCATCTGATTTATCAGAATAAGGCAGGTAAGGATCACAATCATCAGCAGCACAGATATCGGGATCATTCGATAGTGCCATGAGAAGATCCAGGCTGCATTGGCAATGGAAGAAATAGAAAATAATATTCCGGTTTTACGCAGCAGCTCAGTCTTGACTGTATTCGTATTGCCTTGAAAGATACCTGTCTGGTAAAGTGTGTACCCGCCAAGCAATAGGTATATTAGTCCCCATATTGCAAATGTCAGCCCCGCCGGGGCAAAAAGATTGGGATATGAGTCCGAAACCTGGCCAGTGCTGACTCCATTGATCGGGAGAATATTGGCCAGCGCATTGACAATAACCATTGCCAGAAAAGTAACTACCACGATGATTTTGATCATTGTGTCCCTTTGTTCCCTTTGCATTTTGTTGCCTCCTTGCTTTGATTCATATCCTAAATTTGACCGTCAAAAGCAATAAAAGTGTTCTTGGTTTTGGTGTGTTTGACAACCCCGCAAGAACAACTAAGAAGACAGGCCCTCCACTTCTTGGAAAGCTTTGGCGGTAAGCTTGATGCCTCCTCATGGAAATATATCGGCAGGGTCGGGAATTATGTCTGCTGGAGGCCATTATATCCGATTTAACCTCACCTAAACATTTCATTTTCATACCTTAATGCAAATAGTGAATTCTAGCTGCAGTTTCCGGATATGGCGCGTTGATCCTCCTGTTCATTGCGGGTGAACTACCACCCATTAAAATGGGTGGCTTCTTGCTTCATCCAGCTTTCTCGAGTGAAAGGTCTGTCCACAAGCTCAGACCGCAGTCCCTGCGGCAATATTGTTTAATGCAATATTCAGGATGTTGATGGCTGCGTTAACATCCCGATCATGTTTTGTATGACACGAAGGACATTCCCAACTTCTATCGTTCAATGTCAGGTCGGCATTCTTGTATCCGCATATGCTACACAGCTTGGAACTTGGCACAAACCTACCGATCTGCATTATGGTCTTACCATACCAATCTGCTTTGTATCTTAGTTTCTCGATGAAACTACTCCAGGCAACATCGGATATCGCCTGTGCCAGACAGTGATTCTTGACCATTCCTGAAATGTTCAGATCTTCCAGACAAATTGCTTGGTTCTTGTCAATCAGTCTTTTAGATACCTTGTGATGGAAATCGTTTCTCTGGTTGGCTATCTTTTCGTGTAGTTTAGCCACAACCAACTTTTGTTTCTTTCTGTTACTCGATCCCTTTTTCTTACGAGATAATGCCCGCTGTTCATGTTGCAATTTCTTCAGGGATGTTTTCAAATGCCGAGGATTCTCGATCTTTTCACCCGTTGAAAGAATGGCAAAATGGCTAATGCCAACATCAACGCCAATGGTTGTGCCTGTCTCAATCTTCTCAGGTAGTTCCTGTCCATCATCAACCAGTATGCTTATGAAATACTTACCAGTCGGTGTTCTGGATACAGTAGCAGTCCTGGTTTCCCCGTCGAATCGACGATGGAATTTGGCTTTGATAGGTTCCTTTAATTTAGGCAATTTAACCGTGCCGTTGTCAAGGTCCACTACATAATGCTGTGGAACCTGAAAAGACTGTACAGGGTTGTATTTTGACTTGAAATTAGGATAGTTTGCCTCTTTCCTGAAGAACTTCTGGAAAGCGTTGTCCAGATTGTCAATGGAACCTTGTAAGGATTGGGAATTGACATCCTTTAGCCAATTGTATTGGACCTTGAGACCAGGAAGCATTTTCTTGAGCTCATTCTTACTTATGGATCGGTTCTCATCCTTGTAAACTGTACTCTTAAGATCCAATGCCCAGTTGTATACGAATCTACAAGTACCGAACTGTTTCTCAAAGAAATCTATCTGGGATTTATTTGGATATAATCGATACTTATAGGCTCTTAACATAATCAAATTATTTTATGCTATAATCGCATATATATTTAATGTTTGTTCGTGTATGCGATTTTAGATATTTTTCAAATGAAAATGGACGTAATTCATCCACCCATTGAAATGGGTGGTCTTCTTACTCCAACGTGATAAACCAAAGCTGCTCCGTACCTTGCACAAACTACATTAATGCTAAGTTCCACTAAATTAGTTAAAAAAAATAGGAGGCATTTGTTGGGCGACATATTAAAAGTCCTTGTAGTATCTTTTCTGATCCTGGTGGCAATAACTGCTGCAGGCAACTATTCCTACGGAGCAGGAGGATGCATGCAGGTTATCAGTGTGGACGAGAAGAACCAGAATAGTGACAGGTTTGTGGCTGAAGTCAATGCTTACGATGACAGGCTTGTGTTCAGCTATATCCCGCGTACTGTCGATGCAGCTGGTGATTATTATGTTACTTACAATATCGCGGCTGACGGGAATATTCTGGCAGTATCAGGCAATGGATTGTATGAGAATGTTTCAGTTGATGAGCCTGTAGTTATCGAGATTACCCGGGAAAGCTCTTCCTTGTATGAGATTGAGATGCTTATCGAGGATGCACAGGAAAACATTGCGCACAGAAGTAACATCAGGGTAGGTCCGCAGGGGCAGTAAAGTGTACTGCCTCATATCAAGTCACATGCGGGTCTCTCATACCGATGAACCTTAACAACAATTTTGTACTAGCAGGTACAAGATAATCAATATGAAGACCGAACAGAATTTGCTTGATATCAGCGAGGCTCTCAGGGCCCATAAGTCCGATGCCTTTCTGATTGTGGGGAATTCGAATAACTCTGACATCTTTTATTCCACTCATTTATTTTCCTCCGATCCATTTGCCTATGTGCAGACAAAGGACGCCTCCGAAACAATACTTGTACCAGATATGGAACGCAAGCGCGCCGAACTGGAGTCCAGGGTCTCCCGGGTGCGTACCCTGCAGGATTATGACTACAGAGGCAAGATAAAGGAAAGGGGAGATTCTGCAGTGGCCTATTGTGACTGCCTCGCCCAACTTCTCCAGGAACTGGGCGCGCGCAGGGTAGCCGTTCCCAGGGACTTTCCCTATCATATAGCCCAGGTACTCAAGGAAGATGGCTTCTCCTTCGAGGCTATCAGAAGCCCTTTCCAGCAGTTACGCGCAAAAAAAAGCGAAGCTGAGATCGGGAAGATCAGGAAGGCGCAGGATGCCTGCAATCTTGCCATGAAAGCTGCGGCAGAAATGATACACAAATCAGAGGTCGTTAACGGTCACCTTAATTACCACGGCTACGACCTGACGGCTGAGAAAGTGCGCGCTGCCATTGACATCACACTCATTGAACACGGCTACGAGGCCGAAGGCACAATAGTGGCGTGCGGTAAAGGTTCTGCCAGCCCGCACTGGGAAGGTTCAGGCCTGATCATGGCGGATGAGCCCATAATCATTGATATCTTCCCTCGTAATAAGCGTGACAGGTACTATGCTGATATGTCCCGTACCGTGCTCAAAGGCAAAGCTACAGAAAGGCTTTCGGACATGTACGAAACTGTCCTTCTGGCACAGGAAACTGCCATATCAATGGTAAAGCCCGGTGTCAGATGCAGCGATATACACAGCAGGGTATGCGAGATATTCGAAGAGAAAGGCTATGCAACCTACAAAAGCGGATCTTCTGTGGGTTTCATCCATTCTACCGGCCATGGCGTAGGTCTTGAGATACACGAGGCTCCTCCTGTAGGAGAGCGTGATGTAGTCCTTGAGCAGGGAAATGTCATCACCATCGAGCCGGGACTGTACTATCCTGATGTGGGTGGCATTCGCCTGGAGGATCTTATCCTTGTAACAGCTGACGGACACGAGAACCTGACAGAGATGGAAAAGCGGTTTTTGGTGTGATCCGCAAAAACTTTATTTTATTTAAGGACAGGAGATAGCACATGAAAGAAGTACCCCCGATGACAGATGAGATTTTGGAGAAATATTTTAAAGCTGGCAGGATACTCTCGCAGGTAAGAAGTGAGGCAAAGGACAGGATAAAGATTGGCACCAGCATGCTGGAAGTGGCTGATTTCGTTGAGAAGCGGACTGTAGAACTGGGAGCCAACGGTTCGGCTTTCCCATGCAACCTTTCGCGCAATGACGAGGCCGCCCACGCAACCCCTCTGCCGGGTGATGAAACCGTTTTCGGGGAGGATGTGGTGAAACTTGACCTTGGCGTCCATGTCGATGGCTATATCGCAGACTCAGCTGTAACAGTAGACCTCACCGGAAGATATGGTGACCTTGTAAAAGCCTCGGAGGCTGCCCTTTATGCTGCCATTGACACTGTAAAGAACGGTGTGACCACCTCAGAGATCGGTGCAGCTATAGAGGATGCCATTACATCGTACGGCTTCAAACCCATCGGCAATCTAACAGGGCATGGCCTCGCCCAGTATATTCCCCATGCTCATCCGAGTGTCCCCAATCGCAGGAGTGGCGGTGGCTCCTTACTGCACACCGGCGATGCCATAGCTATCGAACCCTTCGCCACCGATGGTGCAGGGAAGGTTACTGACGGAAGCCTCACTGAGATCTTCCAGGTTATACGCAGCAAGCCCGTAAGGCTGCCTGCTGCCAGGCAATTGCTGAAGGATCTTGAGCCATACAGGTCCCTGCCTTTTGCAAGAAGGTGGCTTCAGGGTGATAAGCTCGATTATTCCCTGCTCCAGCTTGAGAAGGCAGGCATAGTCCACTCATTCCCGGTGCTCAAGGAAGTGGCCGGGGGAATGGTCTCCCAGGCTGAACATACCCTCATCGTAACAGATGAAGGGTGCCATGTAACAACGAAGTGACAAGGAGGCAGCGTTACCCTGAAGCTGAATAACGTCTTCTTTTTCCTATTTACGCTATCTGTTGCAACAGTCACCTCCATCCCTGCAGATGCCGCTTATTCCTGGGAGAATAACATAACTGTGGGTATGGACAGCATGACGTGGGAATATGCCGAGCAATACTCAGGTGAGAGTTCCGTTATTATGAGATCGGTCATTGATTCAGAAATGGGTAACAATGACGGTTTCATTGCTGCCTGGGAGCTACTCAAAATGGACACTCTTAGCAGGCGGAACCTGCACACGTCAGTCAGCCGGAAAATGGACGTAAAGATAAACGACTCCTCTGCAAGTATCTCCCTTTCCAAAGTGGAGTGTGTTATATCCACAGAACTCATTGGACCCGTGTCTAAACAAGACGAGGTCAGCAACATTTACAGGGTCTGCTACGCTTTCAGGGATCCTCTTGCGGAGCAGGGCAGCAGAATATGGTTCCAGGGAGAGCCGGGTACTTATGTGTTTATCAGTATGCCTGAAGGCACTGAAATAATCTCTGCGCAAGGGGTCGATAATGCCACCATCGGCATGCAGGGCCTTGTTCCATATGTGGAAGGATACTTTGATTTCACGGGAGAGTCCGTGATAGTTTTCAGCATGAATACAACAGTAACATCTAACCCGCAAACAATGGAATCAGTATCTTTAAGAACTGATGTCCAGGATGTTCAGTCCCCGGGACCCTCCTCCCCGCTGGATAAGGTATTCCCCGGTTCCACAGACAAACTGCTTGAAAGGCTCAGGAGAAGCTCAAAACTTTAATTTACACATTTTTAATCTGTACGGTGTGATCATGTATGCTAATTGAGAAAATAGAACTTGAAAAGGGGACAGCTATTGGCCTCAGCTACCAGTTGCAGAAGGCTCCTCTGATCCTGATCAATGCGGACAGGGGATTTGTGATGTGCGGCTATCTTGACCTGGATGCTGCAACAACGCTGGGAGATGTGGCTGTCAAGGTAAAAGGCGTTAAAACATTCGAAGACGTGCTGAAAGCACCGGTAGTGGGCGCAACCCCTTCAGCCATCAGTCTTGGTGTCAAGCTGGGGATGACAGGAAAGGAAGCCCTTGAACTGATGTTCTGACTGTATATGATTGAAACGCTTTAATAGTACTTCCTGCTTCTATTGCGCTACATGCTGTATGCTTTTGAATTGTCAGGGGAGCACGATGAACTTCCCCGGAAAGAGATCCTCTCCTGTCTCAGGCTGGCAGGGTTTGGCTTCAGGGAACATGCCCGCCTGGACCAGTGTCTGGTAGTTGATATCGATGGATATGCACCTGACATTGACATGAGACTTAAAGCTGTGGCAGAAAGGCTTGCCATGTCCCATCATATTGTCAGGGTCGCAGGCATATGTGATGTCAGGGCTGAAGATATCATATCGCTGGCTGAGAACTGTGACCTTTCTGAGTACCTCGCATATGGCAGCACCTATGTCGTGCGTGCAAAGAGGATAAAGCATTACGGAGAAGATGTGAAAAGAGAGGATATCGAAGGCAGGATAGGCGGCGTCATCTTCCGCAAAGGCTATCAAGCAAACCTTAGTTCTCCTAATATCAAGTTCCGTCTGATAATGACCGACAGGGCTGTCTTTGGATCAATCGTCGCGTCAGTTGACAGGAGTGCCTATGAGCACAGGGCCCCCCATAAAAAACCTTTCTTCTATCCCGGCGTCCTGATGCCCAGGGTTGCAAGGGCTCTTGTGAATATCAGTGAAGTGAAGCCGGGAGACGTTCTCCTTGATCCTTTTAGCGGCACTGCCGGCATACTTGTAGAAGCAGGAATGCTTTCTGTCCATGTCATAGGACTTGAGGTGAGACAGATGATATCTCATGGAGCCAGGATGAACCTTGAAATGTTTGGCGCAGACCACTCCCTTCTGGTCGGGGATGCCTGCCGGGTTCCCCTGAAGGACTGCAGTGTGGATGCGATAGCAACCGACCCTCCTTACGGACGCTCGGCAGCAATAAAAGCCGAATCACTTCATCACCTGTATTCCGATTCTTTCTCAGAGATGTACAGGGTGCTGAAAAAAGGCAAGCTTGCAGTGGCAGTTTCAGAGATCCCGGTACTTGAGTACGCTACAAAGGCCGGTTTTTCGGTTGTGGACGTATTCACCCAGAGAGTCCACAAGAGTCTTACAAGAACCTTCACTGTGCTGCGCAAGGACTGACGCTGTTAACTTGATTATGTATCAGCAGCCAGTATGATGAAAGTTTCCTGTCATAATCCCTGTGATCGCTGAAGCGGGCTTTAATATGGGTGTGAAACGCAGGGCTGTGGTTGAGTTCAATGAGATGCACCATCTCATGGAACACAATGTATTCTATCAGTTCTTCGGGCAGGTATCGGATATGTGTATTGAAGTTAAGGTTGCCTTTTGAGCTGCAACTCCCCCATTTTGTTCTCATCATCCTGAAATGCACAGCCTGTGGCACAACCCCCAGTTCTTTTGATATATCCGATACCATGCTCTTGACAAGCATCCTGAGATTCTCATCCGGGCGCTCAGTAAGTTGTATCTCCTCCGCTCCGGCACGCATCTCCCTCAGCCATGAATGCCGGTTATATATCCATCTCCGGTGACGGTGGATGATCTTCTCGTGTCCGGAATAGTCTTTGGGGACTATAAGTTTCAGCCTGCCTTTTTTGAACTCCAGCCGGGGGGTTTTGACTTTCCTGCGGATAACCTCGTAGCAGATAACAGCATCCTTTATAATGACCTGATGTTCCATTCAGTGTGATCCCTGATCTTTTGGCGCCAGATGGTCCATCACTTCTGCCATGACACGGTGGCGTATCATGTATTCGTGGAAATTCTCGTTGGCTTTACGGATCGAGTAGGCGTCCTCGCACCATTCTATGGGCTGCGGGTAGGTTATCTCCATAAGAGTAAGCCCGTATGCTGGTGCGGATTCCAGTCCTTCCTCATATATCTCAGGCTCAAGCATCTGTTGCAGCCATGCCTCGTCCCTGGCGCCACTTCCAACCATGGTAAGAGCGGTCACGATCTTACGTACCATGTTCCAGAGAAAGCTGTTTGCCTGGATATCGATCTTTGTCAGTGTCCCGCTGACCCTTATATCCACTTTTTCGATCGTGCGGACGGTACTTTTCTCTCCTTCCTTTGTACAGAAATTAGAGAAATCATGAGTTCCCACAAGTATTCTGGAGGCCGACCTGATCCTTGAGATATCATACTGCTCTCCGCTCATGATATATCTGTACTTTCTTGCAATAGCCGCTCTCCTTGGATCGAAATCTTTAGATATTGTGGCATGTGCCCAAGCCCATATGGCTGTCGGCAGTTTGGAGTTGATAACTCTTGGAATGGCAAGATGGATCTTATCAGTATCAAAAGCAATGACCAGCTCACGTGCATGTACGCCGGCATCTGTCCTTCCCGCACTTGTAAAATTGGCTGATCTGGGGTCCTGGATTATCTCCAGTTCCGTGAGTGCCCTGAAGATCTCCCCTTCAATGGTTGCAACATTCGGCTGTATCTGTGACCCGTGAAATCCCGTGCCAACGTATGCGATCTTAAGTGCTACTCTCATACCAGTTCACAGGGAATCATATATTCTTTTTTCTATAATACAGTTCTCTCACGAAAAGCAGGGTGATGATGAACAGGCAGCCAAAGAGGAACCATATACTTACATGGGACAGGAGGTCGTATGGTATCAGGCTTGAGGCAGGCTCGGATACAATGGACAAGTTGTCTGTTACAAGTTGGGAACTGTCCATGACCGGTGAACCTGTCAGGCTATCGATATCAAAACCCTCGGGCGGAACGGAGGATACAATCCCAGACTCCATATCTTCCGGTACGTATCCATCCAATGCAGAACTGTCCGGGATTCCAGTGTCCTGATTATAGGCTGGGCTCTCCGTTGCTGCTTCTGTAGGCTCGATGCCAGTAAACTCCTCTTCCGGAACTCCCATGCCCATAAATTCATCTTCCTGAGGGATTGCCCCGTCTTTAGTAAGAGGTTCATAAGCAGGCGTTTCCTGTGAAGTACTCTCATGAATGTCCATCCTGGGAACATATTCAGTGTTACTGTAAACTGTATCTGCAGCAATTCCCATGGGAGTTGTTCCTATCCCAAATCCTCTGCTCCTGGCAAGCGCCTCCAGGCCCGTGGCTGCAAATGCGGCCCCTGCTACAAGTCCAAGGTATTTCTTGAGCATGCTGATTACTGAGGATTTATCTTTCTGAATACTCCCCGGTGCCACGACTATGAATTTCTGGACCGGCTCGTATATCTTGATCTCCCTGCCCTTCTTACTCCATTTTGTCTGCTTTACCTTGATAAGATCGACTTCCACGAGTGCATCCAGATTATACTTGATAGTGGTGAGAGGCATTGACAGTTTTTCAGCCATATCAGTTGCTGACATGGGCTTGTCAGTGAGGATTTCCAATACCCTCATGGCCTTGTCATTAGAAAGTATCTGGGTGATCTTTTTTGATCCCTCATTAAGGGGCAAGATCAGAACTTTTTCTGAACTTGAGATTTCTTCGTTTTCTTGCATTGTGGATACTATATAATTAGGTAATTATATCATTTCCTTTAACTTCAAGCTGACTTGAAGTCTTCTTTGAGGCTAACTCGTAAAGTTAAAGAATGAATAGGACAATATGGGGTAAATTTCGGGGCTATATTATGATTACTAAAGAACGTATAATGGAGATCATCGGGAACTATGACCTTGACAACCTTAGCATTGCAACGGTATGCTCTCACTCAAGCCTTCAGATCTTTGACGGGGCAAGGAAGGAAGGTTTCAGGACCATAGGAATATGTGTGAAAAAACCTCCCCGATTCTATGATGCATTCCCCCGATCAAAACCAGATGAGTTCATTATAGTTGACAGTTATAAGGACATCCCAGGCATAGTCGACCAGCTTGTCTCAAAGAACGCCATTATCATCCCCCATGGATCTTTTGTCGAATACCTTGGGCATAAGAATTTCGTAGACCTGGCGGTACCTTCGTTTGGTAACAGGGCTGTGCTGGAGTGGGAATCTGACAGGGAGAAAGAAAGGGTGTGGCTTGAGGGTGCCGGTATCCACATGCCAAGAAAGGTGAATCCGAGGGATATCAATGGCCCTGTCATGGTCAAATACGATGGGGCAAAGGGTGGCAAAGGCTTCTTCATTGCCAAGAACTACGAAGAGTTCAAAGAGCATCTAAAACCTGATGAGAAATTCACGATCCAGGAGTTCATAACAGGTACAAGGTACTATTTCCATTATTTCTATTCCCCCTTGCGCCAGGAAGGCTACCGGCTGAGCGAGGGTATACTGGAGATGCTGAGCATGGACCGCAGGGTCGAGTCCAATGCCGATGAGATTTTCAGGCTGGGTTCTCCCCGGGAACTTGAGGAGGCAGGCATACACCCGACATACGTTGTTACAGGTAACGTACCTCTTGTGGCCAGGGAATCTCTGCTGCCGCTCATATTCGAGCTGGGGGAAAAGGTTGTCGAAGAGTCCCTGAACCTCTTTGGAGGCATGATCGGTCCGTTCTGTCTTGAGACCGTGGTCACTGACAACCTCGAGATCAAGGTATTTGAAATATCTGCCAGGATCGTCGCAGGTACCAATCTCTATCTCAATGGTTCTCCTTACTCTGATCTTATCGAGCCCGGCCTTTCCACCGGCAAGAGGATAGCCCAGGAGATAAAATACGCAAAGTCCATAAACCAACTGGACAAGATTTTATCATAAGGATACCAACATATCCATGGATACGCCTGATAGATGGCACATCCATGGATGTGATATGTTTTGAAGTCTTCAGCTGCTGATTATGATGTTGTGATCGTAGGTGCGGGACCTGCAGGTCTCTTTGCGGCGCATGAACTTGCATCTTCAGGTCTTACTACGCTGGTGATTGATTCGGGAAGGGATATCAGCGAACGGGATTGCCCTCTGAGCGATGTTGTCAGATGCAAGCACTGCCACCCTTGTTCTATATTGCGTGGGGTTGGGGGTTCTGGTGCTTATTCTGATGGGACCCTCAATCTTCATCCGGATATAGGAGGCACTCTCTCTGAGTTCACAGGTGACCAGGATTCTGCCTGGCGCCTGGTGGACCATGTGGACAGGATATTCCTCAGGTATGGTGCACCAAATAATGTGTCTTCCCCTCCTGCCGGGGAGATAGAATCCCTTAAAAGGAAGGCTGCGTCTGCAGGTGCAAAATTCATTGACATAAGGCAGCGTCATATAGGCTCTGATAATTCTGTCGCCCTGATATCTGAGCTCAAGACGGACCTTGAATCAAAAGGAATAACGTTCCTGCTTAACACCGAGGTCACTGATGTCATTATAGACAATGGTATCTGCCGCGGTGTACTGCTTGAAGACGGCCGGAGGCTGGGCTCGCGATACACACTGCTTGCACCAGGCAGAGTGGGATGTGACTGGGTGAATCAACTCGTGAACAGGTACCCCATAGTTTACTCTTTCAGCGGGGTAGATATCGGGGTCCGTGTAGAGGTCCCGTCCATTATAATGGACCCAGTGACCAGGATTAACCATGATCCCAAGTTCCACATTAGCACAAGGCGGTATGACGATTTCGTCAGGACATTCTGTACAAATGAGCATGGTTTTGTCGTAAAGGAGGAGTATGAAGGATTTGTTGCCACAAATGGCCATTCAATGCATACCAAAGCTTCGGAGAATACTAATTTTGCCTTCCTTGTGCATGTGGAGCTGACCGAGCCCATGGAAAACACAATTAAGTATGCAAGATCCGTAGCAAAACTTGCCACTACCATAGGAGGGGGAAAACCTGTCCTCCAGAGAATGGGCGACCTGCGCAGAGGGCGGCGCTCCACCGAACAACGCATAAGAAGGAACACAGTGGTCAATACTCTAAAGGATGTAACCCCGGGTGACATTTCGATGGCAATGCCCCATCGTATAGTCATGGATATCATCGAAGGACTGGAAGTTCTGAATGATATCATTCCAGGAGTGGATTCGGACTCGACCCTCCTCTATGCTCCAGAAGTCAAGTTCTACTCGATAAAATTGCAGGTGGATAGCCACATGCAGACCAGTATAGGCAATTTGTTCGCGGCAGGCGACGGTGCAGGCCTTTCCAGGGATCTGATAAATTCCGCAGCTACGGGAGTGCTTGCAGCAAGGGGCATCATGAATCTTGAAGAAAAAGAATGCAATTAGTAAATCCGTAAAATAGAAGTACAAAAGAGGAATCCTGCATGGGTTGGTTGGTTGGGTGGTGATACATCTATTCAAAAAGGACTAATGTAATAGAGGGGGAATGATTGAATGCAGGTCTTCCTCTGGCCGTAGAAGCTCCCTTCACTATATATATGTTCCGGTTTGACTCTCTGTTGCTCTGTGTCCCTTGCTATCTTTTTTCTTTCCTGGGAACTATTTCTTAATATCATTGAATCCACTGTAAAATGTATATATTATGGAATCTCTTTTTTTAACAAAAAAGAAAAATTATTATAGAAGATGGTGCTCCCTTGTTATCCATGGACTACCACTCAGCAGATTTTAACGCGGGCGTATCAAAAAGGCAGTATATTCTTGGAGGGGACGGTACGCAGGAGGGTGCCATGCTGTATCTGGGCAGGTACCTTGCGCGCGACAGGTCAGCAGGCTCTCACGTAAAACTGGATGTCCGCAGGCCTCACGCTATACTGATCAGTGGCAAAAGAGGTTATGGTAAGTCTTACACAATGTCGATCATTATTGAGGAGCTGCTGATGCTGCCTGAAGTTGCAAGGATGAACATAGCTCCTGTTGTTATTGACACTATGGGGATATTCTGGACTTTTACAAAAAGCAACGATATTCAACTCAAGTCCCTCCAGGATTGGGGACTTGAAGCATCGGGGTTCCATACTAATGTATTTGTCCCGCAAAGCAGTAAGAAGAGCTATGAGCAGAGGGACATACCTGTAAAGTCCGTTGCTATTCCTCTCTCCCACATGGATGGTTACGAATGGTGCCAGCTGTTTGGTGTTGACCCGATATCTTCCACAGGTGTCCTGATCGTGAGGGTTCTGGAGTCTCTGAGAGAAAAATCATCTTCTTTTTCATTTGAGGACGTGATCGATGCATTAATGGAAGATGAGCGCTCTGATCTGGTATCCCGGAGTGCGGCAAACAATTATTTCAGGACGGCCATGTCATGGGGTGTATTTGCGGCAGAGGGATGGGAGACATCCGATCTTGTAAAAGGTGGATCTCTTGCGGTTATTGATATAAGCACTATCAAAAACCCTGATGTAAGATCGGCTGTTGTTGGTTTTATTGCAAAGGACATTTATCATAAAAGGCTGCATGCAAGACGCTCCTACGAGAAGATGCTCATGGGCGACAGGAGTATCGAGAAAGGAATCCCTATGGTATGGATGTTCATCGATGAAGCCCAGCAGTTCGTGCCCCGCGAAGGAAGCACGCTTGCTTCAGATATTCTCATAAATGAGTGGCTGAGACAGGGCCGCCAGCCTGGCCTGTCACTGGTCATGGCAACACAGCGCCCCGCCTCCCTGCATCCTGATGTGATGTCCCAGTCTGATATTGTGATATGCCACAGGCTCACATCCCGGGAAGATATCATTGCTCTTGAGTCTGCCAGGCCTACTTATATGAGAGAGGATTTCGGGGAATCTCTCCGGAAAATGGGAAATGAGAGGGGAACAGCCCTTGTAGTGGATGACACCACCGAGACAGCTCATATTATACGGATGAGGCCCCGTTTAAGCTGGCATGGCGGCAGCGAGCAGCTCGTGGACATCGGATGACTTTTAATCAGTTTCAGCAAAAATAGTGCTTATTTTCCTCCGATTCTTAAAATTAATTATATATAGACTGAAACGAAGATTATGACCTCAGATAGGTAAGCCATCCTATGAACAATCATTGCTTTAGAAGTTACTCGCGTGTTAACTCCAGTATTGTATAGACAGTGTATCTCACAGCATATCGTGTTCTAATCCCGGTTTTCAGAACCTGGGCATTTACAATTGAATTTTAAACAACGGATAGTGATCCGATGAAAACACATCTTAAAAGACAGCAAGATATTGCAGAGAAAATTAATCCTGATGTTATCATTTCCAACTGGAAGGACTGGAAATGGCAGATAAAACATTCTGTCAGGGACATAGCCACTTTTGAAAAACTACTTAACATCGAGTTTGAACCTGAAGAGAAAAAAGCACTCGATTCAACGCTTGAAAAATTTCCTTTGTCCATTACACCTTATTATCTTTCTCTTATCGAAGTGGAAGACATAAATAATGACCCTATATTCATGCAGGCATTTCCTTCTCCAAAGGAACTGATTGTTTCTGAGGATGACATGCATGACCCTCTTTCTGAGGATAAGGACAGTCCTGTGCCGGGAATAACGCACAGGTATCCAGACAGGGTGCTTTTCCACGTGAGCAACGTGTGCGCCATGTACTGCCGGCACTGTACGCGCAAAAGAAAGGTAGGAGATGTGGATCACATTCCCGACAGGGTCGTTGTGCAACAGGGGCTTGATTATATCGCAGGCAATCCCTATGTAAGGGATGTGCTTCTGTCCGGAGGGGATCCTTTCATGCTTCCGGATGCCTATCTTGACTGGATACTCACTGAATTGCGATCAATACCTCATGTAGAGGTTATAAGGATAGGTACGAGAACTCCTGTGGTGCTACCTTACCGTATAACCGATGAACTTGTGAATATGCTGAGCAAGCATCATCCTTTATGGGTAAACACTCATTTCAACCATCCTCGTGAGATCACCTCCTCTTCAAAGGAAGCCCTGAAGAAACTGGCAGATGCCGGCATACCTCTTGGGAACCAGACAGTACTGCTAAGCGGAGTAAACGATTGCTACAGGATAATGAAGCGACTTTTCCACAAGCTTGTGGCAAACCGGGTGCGTCCGTATTACCTGTACCAATGCGACCTTTCCGAAGGCCTGACACACTTCAGGACATCTGTCGGGAAAGGCATTGAGATAATGGAAAACCTTATAGGCCACACAAGCGGTTTTGCAGTTCCCAGATACGTGATCGATGCGCCTGGAGGAGGAGGTAAGATACCCATACTTCCTTCCTACATGATATCCAGGTCCACCCATAAAGTGATCCTTCGCAACTACGAAGGGGTCATCACATCCTACAAAGAGCCTAAAGAATACAGGCCTGTATATTGTGACCGAGATTGTGAGGAGTGCAAGCTCCAATTAAAACTTGATGATGCACCTGAGTACAGGTCTGTAGGCATTGCAGAGCTTCTTTCAGATAGCGAGGAAACGCAGAGCCTGATCCCTGGTAATACGATACGCGTGGAGAGAAGGTCCATTGACTGATGCTATAATACGTCTGGGTGATTCGGTAGTCCAGCACGGCAGGCATAATGACAGGGTGTACCTGATGACCCTGTCATCTTCAGATTTTGACCCTATACATCCGGTACTTGAAGCTATGGAGTCTTTGGCATCTGAAAACAGTTATTCGAAGATATTCTGCAAAATTCCTTCCTCCCTGAAGGGTGATTTCCTCTCAGTAGGATATGTGGAGGAAGCACATATACCAGGCTTCTTCGGCGGTTCAGAGGATGCAAGCTTCATGTGCAGGTATTTTTCTCAATCCCGTATGCATGATGAAAGCTCTGGGGAGAACTGCAAGGTCCTGGATATTGCGCTGGGCAGACAGGATGAACAAAAAGAGGTCAGACTTCCGGTGAATGCCAATTGCGATATCTGTACTCCTGCTGATGTAGGGGAGATGGCCGATGTGTTCAGGGAAGTGTTCCCCACTTACCCATTTCCGGTGTTCGACCCGGAGTACCTTTTACAGACCATGTCAGAAGGTTTTGTGTACTTCTGTATCAGGACAGAGGGCAGGATAGTTGCACTGTCATCCTGTGAGATGGATACTGAGAACAGGACCGTGGAGATGACGGATTTTGCGACGCTGCCCGCATATCGGGGCAGGGGTTATTCGCACTTTCTTCTCAGCGAGATGGAACGGGAGATGCTCAGGAGCAATATGCTTTTAGCTTATACCATCGCAAGAGCCCGTTCTTATGGGATGAACATAGTGTTCTGCAGTAACTCTTACAGGTATGCAGGGACCCTTGTGAACAATACTAACATCTCGGGCGGATTTGAGAGTATGAATGTATGGTACAAGAGGCTCTGATCAGACATTGTATATCCCATCCTTTATACTTTTGGTGATTATCTCTACACTATAGTTCTGGATAGGTATCTCCTGCAGGAGCCTGTCGTTGATGAAGTCGGTAAGGTCTTCTTCATCATCGAAAAGTCCGAAAGCTTTTATTGAGTATTGCCCCGTTGTCTGATATATCTTTATCAGGTCTTCGATCTCGGCAAGTTTCCGGATGCTGGTCTTTATCTGTTTGTTCTCAAGTTCAAGGTTGAAGATGGCAAAAGTCATTTTCCCGAATTTTCTGGGATTGAGCAGGACAACGTAATTCTTTATGTACCCTTCCTCTTCAAGTTTCTCAAGCCGGTACCTGACACCATTTTCGCTAAGGCCGACCTTCTTGGCTATCTCCGAGATAGGTATCCTGGCTCCATTCTGCAGAATAGATAGTATCATCAGGTCTTTTTTGTTCACCATTGGTAATAAGTAATGAGTACTAATATTAAGGTTTTATTAAGTTTCTCTCATGTCTGCCTGTAATATTTTTAAATAAGTCTTTTTCCACCATTACTATTTAGTATGATAGTATGTATTATATGCTCTCAACGTTGACTATGATAATCATAAATTTCAATCCGGTGTTAAAATGAAAGGAAGAGTCTGGAAATTCGGAGATGATGTCGATACGGATGCTGTCATTCCTGGCAGGTATCTTATCCTCAATACCCCAAAAGAGCTTGCAGCCCATGCATTTGAAGGCGTGAGGCCGGAATTCGCGAAGCAGGTAAAAGAAGGCGATATTATTGTTGCAGGGAATAATTTTGGCTGCGGCTCCTCAAGGGAACATGCGCCTATAGCTATGAAAGGTACTAAGATCTCTTGCGTGATAGCCAAGTCCTTTGCACGCATCTTCTTCAGGAACTCCATCAATATCGGTGTCGCACTTCTTGAATGTCCTGACACTGACAGGATATCCGACGGTGACGAGCTGGATGTGGACTTCGCAACAGGTGTTATCACAAATGTCAGCAGGGATGAGAAATACCAGGCGACCCCGCTTCCTGACTTCGTGAGGGGCATCATGGATGCCGGCGGCCTGATAGAATATACAAGAAAAATCATCTGATTCCATCACAACGATCATAGGAGAATAACATGACACAGTATAAAATACCGGTAATCCCCGGTGACGGTATCGGGCCAGAGATCATTGCGGAAGGCTGCAAAGTTATCGAGGCGGCAGGAGAGAAGTTTGGCTTTGATGTAGAGTGGGTCAAGTACCCCCATGGAGCTGACCACTACCTGAAAACAGGTGAGCTTATCTCTGAGGATACGCTTGCAGAACTCAATAAGAATCCGGTGATCTACCTGGGTTCCATAGGCGACCCAAGGGTGGCACCCGGTATCCTTGAGAAGGGCATATTGCTCGCTGCCAGGTTCTATTTCGATGAGTATGTGAACCTGCGCCCGATCAAGCTGCTTGAAGGAGTCTGGACGCCTATCAAGGACAAGACGCCCAAGGACATTGACTTTGTGGTTGTCAGGGAGAATACCGAGGACTTCTATATCGGCATAGGTGGAAAAGCCAGCCGGGGAACCAGCAAGAACCTGCTGGAAGTGTCCAGGAACCTGTACTCTGTCAAGTTTGGTCTTGACATTGAGACCGACAGTGAGGAAATAGCCTACCAGATAGGCATGATATCCAAGGAAGGCACCCAGAGGGTCATCGAGTATGCATTCGACCTGTCTGAAAAGAGGGGGAAGCATGTGTCCTCCGTTGACAAGGCAAACGTGCTCTCTGACATCTATGGCTTCTGGAGGAAGGAATTTGAGGCGGTCTCAGCTAAGCACCCCGGAGTGGCCACTGATTTCAATTATGTGGATGCTATGACCATGTGGTTCGTGAAGAACCCTGAGTGGTTCGACGTGGTCGTAACGCCTAACATGTTCGGTGACATCATCACTGACCTTGGTGCAATGGTCCAGGGAGGACTCGGACTGGCTCCGGGAGGTAACATCAACCCCAACGGTACCAGCATGTTCGAACCTATCCATGGTTCAGCACCCAAGTACAAGGGCCAGAACAAGGTCAACCCTATAGCCACTATCTGGGCAGGTGCCATGATGATGGAGCAGCTCGGTGAAAAGGAAGCTGCGGATGCCATTGTATCTGCCATTGAGACCAACATCCTTGATGCCAAGGTAAGAACCTATGATATGGGTGGCTCTTCCACCACCTCCGATGTCGGCAGCGATATCGCAAGAATTGTTCTTGGGAAGTAACTTTCCAGTTTGCATCCGGAAGGATGCAATCCCTTTTCCTTTTTATTCTTTCCTATGTTTTACTGTAGGGTCCCCTTGATTTGGATTATTTTCAATCCTGACATCATCATCATCATAACCATTATATACTAATGTATAGAAATTTTTATATACAAGTAACCACCCTCTAAGTTATAACTGACATTAATATATCAGCGGGTGAGCAGGATCTGAACTCTGCTTCAATCCTATGCATTTACTCCATGCTGATAATTTGCTTATTGAGGTGTACATTAATGGTAAGATCAATTGAAGACCTTGAAAAGGACCTGGACACGATGAACGAAATGTTCCGCAAGTATGTGAAGATATCCCAGCATTACCAGAAACAGGTCGATAGTGCGGATATACCTGAAGAGCAGCGTAAGGCACTGCTGGAAAAGTTA
This sequence comes from Methanolobus sp., assembly GCF_030682845.1. Classification (GTDB taxonomy): domain Archaea; phylum Halobacteriota; class Methanosarcinia; order Methanosarcinales; family Methanosarcinaceae; genus Methanolobus. The sequence goes on from NZ_JAUXNK010000048.1 coordinate 19,404, forward strand.
ACACAGGAAAATGAGAAAGTCCAGAAGGCAAAATTCCAGATAGATACCTTTGAGAGGACGCTCCAGACACTGAAAGATTCCAGGGAAAAGTTGAAAGAAGTGATCCACAAGACTGAAAAGCCGGGTTGCGAGAAGCCGGAATATCTTGTGGCCTATAATTGAAATTACCTTCTTAACGATATTTTTCATCCTCTGATGCGGGTCCCGAGGTGGACTCCCTTCAGAGGTTCGGTCACTATACTTTCCTGGATGATTGCCTGCAGCACATTCTGGGCGTCGGTACCATCCATTACTATGGTTTCTATGTTACAGCGCTCAATGATCTTTGCTGCAAGAGGATCGACAGGTGATTTGGAACCGGCTTTCATCTCGATGGTCATAACAATGCTGACGAGTTCTTTTGGTGACATTACCTCATATTTTTTAGCAGCTGGATATTGCTTAGGGTCCGCAGTGTATACGCCATCAACTGCAGTTGCGATAACGAACAGGTCCGCCCTCAGATATTCTGCCAGTATGGCTGCAACAGCATCAGTTGTCTGTCCGGGTATGACTCCTCCCATAACAACTATCTTCCCTGAGGATATGGCTTCCCTGGCTTGCACATAGTCATGTGGCGGCTGAGGGTATGCTGCATCTCCCAACGCAGATATTAGTAGTTTTGCATTCAGACGGGTTATGTCGATCCCGATGTAATCACATTCTACTTCATTACATCCGACACTTCGCGCCACATTGATGTAGTCACGCGCAGCAGTGCCGCCGCCTGTTACAACGACCACGGTATTTTCCTTTGCAAGTTCTTTAAGCGCAACAGCATAAGCCCGAAAACTTTCCGGCTTCAGATCCTTTGCTAGAATGGATCCGCCTACAGATAATACGACCAGCATGATAATCTTTAGTCGTTAACGCTTTCTTCGGCTTAAAAGTATCGCCACCGCTCCAAGGCCAGCAAGAGCTGTGATAAATGAAAAACCAGGGATGAGGGATGTTATGGACAAAGGTGAGAGATTCTTTGCCATACTCTCGCTATGGAGGATACCACCATTGTAAAGGCCATATACCTTAATATCCTCCCCTGGCTTAAGGTCGGTAGCTCCGTAATAGAACACCCGGATAGATTCTTGCGTACCTGTTTCTTCAATGATGGCCGTATAGCGCCCCACTGACAGTTCTATGCTTGTAAGATTGCCTGTGACTGTGACATATTTGCCGTTATATGAGGCAGGGCTCTTGTTTATCTCACTGATGTTAACCTGCCCCGCGTCCTGTACCGGATAGCGCAGCACATAATTGGGGTACATCACATCATCTCCGATTGGGTTATGCTTGAACTCGCCGGTGAGCATAACCTGTTCTCCCTGCTCGAAACCGTTGAAAAGACCCATCCTTGTAACATCTGTCTTCAAAAAGAGATCTTCATCTGCGAGAGTTGCAGAGTATTTACTGATCTCTGAAAGGTTGCCTACGACACTGATCTTGCGGTAGGCTGTGGTACTGTCGTATACCGAAGGCTTCTCAATTAGCTTTGAGATAGGTACTATCTCAAGTTCGAACATCGAGGCATTTGCAAAAGTGGCAGTACATGCGATAAGCAGCAACGAGATAGCTATCACTTTGACTGTACTGCCGTTTTTCAACATATCACCTTAGAGTTTTCCCATCTTATGAAGGAGCTCAGCGTTGAGCACACTTGCACCTGCAGCTCCGCGGACGGTGTTGTGTCCCATTGCCATGTAGCGGATACCTTCTCTTATCCTACCGACTGTGATGCTCATGCCCTTGCCCATGTTCCTGTCAAGGCGGGGCTGGGGCCTGTCCTGCTCGTCCCTGACGATGAGGACTTGCTCAGGCTCTGTGGGGAGGTCCCCCAGGTTTGGATTGAAGTTCAGGAATGCCTGCCTGACCTGTTCAGGGGTTGGGTTGTCTGTCATCTTCGCCCAGATGGCTGCGGTGTGACCGTCCATAACAGGAACCCTGTTACAGGATGCACTGATATTGATATCCGCAGGGATCACTTCGGAACCGTCAAACTCTCCCAGAAGCTTGAGAGGTTCGGTTTCCATCTTCTCTTCTTCGCCGCCGATGTATGGGATTATGTTATCCAGTATTGCCATGGAGGCAACCCCGTCATAACCGGCACCTGATACTGCCTGCATAGTGGCAACATGCACAGATTCAAGACCAAACTGCATAAGAGGCTTAAGGGTCGGGACCATTATGATGGTCGAACAGTTGGGGTTTGTCACGATGTAACCGTCCCATCCGCGTTTGTCCTGCTGTACATCTATTAACCCGAGATGGTCGGCATTAACCTCTGGAACCACCAGAGGGACGTCTTTTTCCATCCTGTACGCAGATGCATTGCTTGCTACCACAAAGCCTTCTTTTGCAAACTCTGCTTCAACGGTCTTGGCAAAGCTTGATGGCAGTGCTGAGAATACGACATCCGCATCAACTTTTTTTGGGTCTACTGGCACGATCTCCATGTCTGTGACGAGGTCAGGCATTTTGCTTTCAAGCCTCCAGTTGGCTGCTTTAGCATACTTCTTGCCTGCGCTCTTCTCTGATGCTGCAAGACATGTGATCTCAAACCATGGGTGGTTCTCCAATGCCTGTACAAATCTCTGTCCTACCGCACCGGTAGCACCCAAGATACCTGCTCTGATCGTTTCTGGCATAACCTTTCCTCGGGGAATGATAAAAAGTTTAAAAGTTTAAAAATAGGAAATCCCGGAATAAGCAGTGTGCTTATTCCATTTTGATTGCGTCTGTTGGGCACACGTCGACACATGCACCGCAATCCAGACATTCGTCTGCAACTACGACTGCAATGTTGTCACCATTCATGCTTATCGCTTCTGAAGGACATTCATCAACGCATGTTCCGCAACCTACACATTCATCAACAATTATTATTGCTACCATTTTACTTTTCACCTTGAGTTACTCGATTTGTATATTAGTCTATACTATATTAGTAGAAACCTACACTCTATCATAACAGAAATCAAATAAAAAGTTATCGTTATATCCCGGCTGGAAGCATACATCCGCAGAGTCTCACAGGCTCCTGTTTTTCCCTCAGTCGCCTGTCAGGCCGGGATGGCTATGGAATGCTTTATCTTGCTTGAGATATACAGCTTCATTTCTCTCCATCTCATGGAAAAATATAATAAACAAATTAAGCAAAATTCATATAGTTATGGTCTTACTAACCACTATGGAAATATTGTTCCCTGCAAAATCAAAATCATCGTATTTGAAGCACAATAATTCAGCTCTTTCTCCGGTTATCGGTGCCATACTGCTGATTCTCCTGACAGTCCTCCTTGCAGGGATCACAGTTTCTGCAGTTTATGGTAAGGACTATTCTTCTTCACTGAAACCTGCTCCCATGGCTGTGATAGAGGTTGAGAGTGTGGTGGGCGGGGTACCCCGTATAGGCTATCCTTATGGTACTCCCTATACCGAGAATTTCATAGTGCTCGTACACAAAAGTGGGGAGCACCTATGCGTTAATTCCTCATATATATTCATCCTCGGGGAGGGTGGCAGTACCATCGGTTCATTTCCTCATTTCCAGATACCGCGTGGCGAAGTGATTATCAGGTATGAAGATCTTGGTTATGGGGGTAAGATCCCGCAATACAGGGCAAGGAACCCGGACCTGTCTGACGGTGTATGGTCTGCAGGGGAGAGGCTTGTCCTCAATGGTGATGACAGTATAAATGGGACTGCTTCTTCATCCGTGTTCGTAAGCATCAACGGTATGGCAAATACCTCGAATAATTACGGGCTCAGGGAAAAAAGCGTCGTAACTGTCAAGATATTCGACAGGGATAGCAACAAGATGATCGCCCAGATAAAGCACAAAGTAACTCCTGCAAAGTGACTGTACTATCAAAACCGTTTAAGTAATGTGAGGTCATAGGGGTGTGCAATGAGTGAGAAACGCGGTTATATGAAATACTTCCCCAAGGGCACGTGCTATCCAAATCAGCAGGATGCGATGGACAAGATACATACATCATTGATGAATAAGGAGATTATCCTTTTCGAGGGAGCCTGCGGTACGGGCAAGACCCTCAGTGCACTTGCGCCATCCCTTCATGTGGGCAGACAGCTCCAGAAGACCGTGATAATTGCAACCAATGTGCATCAGCAGATGGTGCAGTTCATTAATGAGGCCCGCGAGATAAAACAATCAAATGAGGTCAAGGTGGCTGTGGTCAAGGGCAAGACCAGCATGTGTCCGAATGGTGTGGACTACGATGAATGTGCCCTGAAAAGGGACAACACCTTCGAATTGCTTGAAACAGAGCGCGAGATAGCCCTGAAAAAGCAAGAGATGAAATCTGCGAGCGAGAATTACAAGCGTTCAAAGGACCTCTCCCTGATAGCCCTGCGTGATGCTCTTGCAAAAGAGCTGGACGTTGCAGAGGAAAAGATGAAAGACCTGAGGGACAGGTCCTGCAACCACCTGTACGAAGTCCTGCGTTCAGACAGTGAATCCTTCAGGCAGTGGCTCTTTGCGGATGTGCGCACCCCGGAAGAGGTGAACGATTACGCTTTCCAGAAAGGGATGTGCGGGTACGAGCTGCTCAAGCGCGAACTAAAGCATGCTGACTTTGTGATCTGTAACTATCATCATGTATTGAATGCAGATATCTTCTCCACGGTCCTGAACTGGCTGGAGAAAGAGCCGCAGGATGTTATCGTCATCTTTGACGAAGCCCATAATATCGAGTCCGCTGCAAGATCACACTCATCGATAACCATCACGGAACATACCATCGATAAGGCCATTTCGGAAATCGAGGCCAACCTCGACCAGATGCCTGACGGGGGCGCTCACAATCTTTTCAAGATACTGCTCAATGTGATAAGGGACACGTACACCTCACGTTTCAAGTTCGGGGAGCGTGAACGTGTGGGAAGGAACTGGTATGACATACGCATAAGCGATCCCTATGAGCGCAACGACATGATAAGCGGTAAGTTCCTCAAGCTTGCAAAAGAGGCGGGGTTTGGAGATGAGCCCGATATACAGATCAATCTCTCGGAAGCAAGTGCTTTTGGTGCCATGCTTGATGAGAACTATAAGGACCAGTACAAGAAAGGTCTCAGCAAGGTCCTGAAGAGATCCCATATACGCTACACAGCGGATTTCCTTTCCTCATACCTTGTACTCGCGAACAATCTCAGCTATTATCCCATACTCAATGTAAAAAGGGATATGAATGATGAGATATACGGCCGTGTGGAGCTTTTTACATGCATTCCCAAAAATGTTACCGAGCCACTCTTTGAGTCGGTGTTCTCGGCTATACTCATGTCTGCGACATTGCGTCCCTTTGACATGGTGAAGTCAACCTTTGGCATCCGCAGGGAAACATGTGAGATAGCCTACAGCACATCTTTTCCTCTGGAAAGGCGCCTGACAATTGCGGTATCTGTTCCGCCTCTTTTTGCAAAGAACAGGGATGATCCGCACACTTCCCTGGCAATTGAGGAAACCATTTTTGACGCGGTGGAGAACACTCCCGGCAACGTCATCATCTTCTTCCAGAGCTACTTTGAGGCCAAGCGTTACTACGGCAAACTGAACGAGCAGCTCGATATGCCCGTTTTCCTTGATGAGGTGGGTGTCTCATCCCAGGAAGTAAGGGAGGAGTTCTTTAAAATCGGTGAGCAGAGTGGCAAGGCTGTGCTGGTGTCATATTTATGGGGTACGCTTAGTGAAGGCATAGACTATCGTGACGGCAGAGGCAGGACTGTCATAGTTGTAGGCGTGGGATATCCGGCCCTCAACGACAGGATGAATGCTGTTGAATCGGCATACGACCACATGTTCGGCTATGGTGCAGGATGGGACTATGCGGTGCAGATACCCACCATCCGCAAGATCAGACAGGCCATGGGAAGGGTCGTGCGCTCTCCTGCTGACTATGGTGTAAGGATACTGCTTGACGGGCGTTTTCTGACCGATTCTCCAAAAAAATTCGGAAAATTCTCAGTGTTTGAGGTATTCCCGCCTGAGGAAAGGGAAGAATTCATAGACGTGGAACCTGAAAAAGTAAAATACTCTCTGCTTAACTTTTTCCAGGATAACAGGACGTAAAGTTCGTATCATTTTCCAGATACACTTTTTAAGTAGGAGTATCTATAGTTGTTCAGGAAGAATCTCTTCTTTATTTAAAAGGGGTTGTAATATGGCACTTGAAGATGTAATAAAAGGAGTATCCTGCGAACTGGAAAAACTTGTGAACACAAAGACCATCATTGGGGACCCGATGACATTTGGCATGAACACAATCATACCTGTAAGCAAGATATCTTTCGGGTTCGGTACAGGTGGCGGAGAGGGAAAGACGAAAGGGGAGGACGAAGGTTTTGGAGGCGGTGGAGGAGCTGGTGCCAAGATCGAACCTGTGGCATTCATCCTGATATCTCCTGAAGGTGTAAAGCTGCTGCCTGTATCCGGGAAGACCGACATTGGCCAGATAATCGATTCTGTTCCTGACCTGATAGATAAGATGAAGTCTATGAAGGACAAGGTAAAAAAAGGTAAAGGCGGCGAAAACCAGGACGCGGGCCAGGCACCGGAAGAAGAATGCGAGATCATAATTGAACCTGTAATAGAAAGAAGATAAGGCAAAGTCTGCCTTCTTTCCATTACCTATTACAGATGGGGGTGGAATATGATCCTAGAGATAATCATATTATTGCTAGCGTTGCTGATACTGCTGGTCCTGTTCGTCTCATTCCATGTACTGCTTGAGGCAGATAAAACAGGGAAACAAGCATATTATAAAGTAATAATAAAATGGCTCTTCCTGAGTTACACTGTCAACACCCGTATGATGGGCGGCCCGGGTGAGCCTGCCAGGGGTGAGATAATCGGGGAGGGTGTACCGTGTAAGGTCCGTGAAGGCGCCCAGTCCGAGGCCTGGGACAAAGACCTCTCTCAGGGAAAGATTCTCGGGGCCGAGTCCACGGAAGACCAAAAGCCTGCTGATGAAGACATTATAGGTCTGGAAGAGGAAGAAGGACAGAAATGGACTTTCAGAAAGATAGTCAATCTTGCCCGGATGCTTCTAAGTCCTGTGCTCCGGCTTGTTGAAGATGTCCTTAAGGCTATCCACATATCCGAGATAAAATTTAATATTCTCTATGGTTTCGATAATCCTGCCGATACAGGCATGGCAAGCGGTTATGTATATGCGCTTAGAGGCTACCTGAATGCACAGTATGAGAGAATCAGGTTATATGCCGAGCCTACCTTCACCGAGGAGAAGATGGATATGCATATGCTTGCTGATGTGAGTTTCAGGGTTGTGAGCCTGTTACCTGCTCTGGTGACATTCCTGCTCAACAGAGATGTAAGGCGGGTCTCATGGGCGCTTATCAGGAAAAAGGAGCTTCCTGGTTGAAGTACTCTACTTAAAGCACTCTACTTGAGTGCTAATGTTTAATACCAATGTATAATTAGGATGCTATCATAGAAAGTGATAGCATGAGAGTGAGTGACCTAAAAGTAGACCCCACTATAACCGAGTGGTTTGAAATCAACAACAGCCGACCAAAGACAATTAAGCTCTATCTTTTAGGAATGCAACACTACACTGAATACATCAATATGACACCGGTCGAACTCATCGAAGAGGCCGAGGTGGATATCGAAACGGGGATGCTTCCCAAGAAGAGAAGAATAAAAAAGCACATGGTCGGCTTCAGGAAGCACTTGCACGATAGTGGTCTTTCACCAATGTCTGTGCACGGGTATATTGCTGCAGTCCGGTCATTCTACACAGCACATGAAATAGAGCTCCCTCACATGTCGAGAGAGGGAGCCGGATATAGGCCCAAGAAAGAGAACCTGCGACTTCCGACAATCGAGAACCTTCGACACACTCAAAAGATGTGTTCGGTACTTGAGGAAGCTCTTTTGTTATGTGGCATCAGTTCGGGTATGGGTGCAGCCGAACTTGCCGAGATTCCACTATCTGTTTTCGAGGAAGGCTATGATCCTGAAACAGAAGTGACTGTTCTTGATATGAGAAGAGGGAAAGTGGGTTTTGATTTTGTCACATTCTTATCCCCCGAAGCGTCCAGGGCGGTTTTGAGGTATATCGACTACAGGAACAGAGCCCCCAAGAATGTATGGCATGTGAAGAAGTTTGAGAAAAGAAAGACCACCCCAGGAAGTTACCTTTTTATCACACAAAAGGTCCGGGCAGAATACCTGCAAACCCCCGATGAGAAAGCAAGAAAGATGACATCTGAATCCATTCAGAAAGTTTATCGGGTCCTGTCAAACCGAGCAGGGTTGGATACTGCAGATGGAATCTATAACATCATCAGAAGCCACAATATGAGAAAGCTGTTCAGTTCGCGACTGAAGAATGCCGGATGTGATTCTGATCTTGTAGAGTACTTCATGGGGCACACCATCGGCCGCACAAAGGGTGCGTACTATCAGCCGGATATTCCAAAACTAAAAGAGATCTACATCAAGTTCGTGCCTCATCTCATTGTGTCCGAAGAATTCGAACTCAAGGAAGAGCTCAAGAAGCGCGATGATGAGATAGACAGGTATGATAGTGTGATGGCAGACATGCAAAGGCAGATAGATGACCTCAGGAAAGGCATGCCTTGGGCAATGGAGCTGGGACACAGGATTGAACCGGTGGATGAATAATGTTGAAAGGGTATATCAAGAATCATCCGGATAAGTCCAGGGGTTTGTTATAACAGATAGGTATAGTGCAGCGGCCAAAGAATAAGCGCATGAGCACCTTAAGTTAAATGTAATATATTGATAATATGACAATAGCCAGCACCAACAGTAGGTATATGATCACAGCAAAAAGCACTCTTTGCTGATTGAATAGCAGCAGATTTGTCATCCCATAACATATTATGTACAAAGAGAGCATCACTTATTTTTTGTCGTTAAGTAAATTGTCTCTCGTTTCAATAAGTAACCAGTGAATCCACATGAGCCACCGTTGTGCAGATGGGTGCCTTCCAAAAGTGCAGATCCTGGTTGGAAACCGGGCCCTTTGTGCCGTCCAGTACCTTGGGTGTTCCGTACCCTGCCAGGGCTATATTCGCGGCCTTGCCTTGGTATTCGACGAGCAGCCACCTGCGGTCGTACATGGCTTCCTGGATGAATAATTGGAAGACGCCGTTTTCCGGGTTAACCTGGCCCATCAGGTCCCTGTCTGGGACGTTGCTGCTCTCAAGAATTATCTTGTATGCTCCCTTTATGAGCTGGCCGTTCTGGTCCCTTGCGTAGCCGCTCATGACGACGCCGACCGCGCTTTCCGACCAGCTCTTTGTTATTCTGAATAATGCCGCCCAGAACTCCCTGTATGAAATGGGCAGGGTGTTGTTCTCTATGTGGTCCGCCCTTAGCCATGTCAATGGCCGGAAGGCGACCGGGACCGTCATCGTCGTCGCTCTCGATATCCTCAAAAAGTCCAGCCGCTTTGTAAAGGACCGCCCGGACCAGGGCAGGTTTTCGTTTTCTTCGTGGTCTGCTCTTAGCCAGGTCAATGGCCGGAAGAATACCGGGACCCCGACCGGGTGTGGCGTGTTCGCTGGGTGTTCCAGAATCCTGGTCGGGTTGTCCAGGTACATCGTGTATGTCAGGCCTGTTAAAACCGGGCTGTACCTTCCGTCGCTGTAAAAGTAAACCCGGGCCCGCCAGTATTTCGGGGTGTACCCACCTGCAAATATCAGGCCACCGTGGCCTGTGTAAAAGTCGGCCGGTGTGCTCGGGCCTAGCCAGGGCGATATGGCGTCGAGGTCGTCGCTGAACATCAGCCTGGCCTTCAGGCTGGCTCCCTCTACTCCGGTTATGTGGTTTATCTGGACCCGGTCTATGGTGTTCATATTGTCGTAATGATGCCACCAGTTCTGTACGATGTACCCTTCGCTCTTGAACCGCTCCATCCGGATGTTGCTTATGGTCGCCCAGTTGTTAAATAATGCGTCGGTGTTTACGCTGGCGGTGCAGCGGACCCTGAATTTCCAGGAAGTCGATATTATGTTCACCACCTGGTCCGTGACGAGGGCGGACCCGTTCCTGCTCCAGCGGACCACGCCCTGGTCGTCTATCAATTCTAAAATAAAATGACTGGCATGCAGGTTTATGTTAATATTGAAAGTCATTTTATAAAAGCCGACCTCGTCAAAAATAAAAGACTTGCTCTGGTAGGTGGCGTCCACCCGGGTGTATGTGGTGAGGGCTGAAAGGGCCAGGTGGATGGTCTTCGTTCCTGCGTCGATGCTGTGGTTTGAGGTTAAAAATCCGCTGTCTACTTCAATGTCGGACCCGTAGGCCGGCTCGACCACCTCTGTCTGGAGGGTAAACCTGCCAAGGGTCCTACTATAAACGGTGTTGTTTCCTATGGCTTCCCAGGAGAGCTGTTCGGCCAGGCCGGCGTGTACGTTGTGGTGACCAGGCTGGGTCCGGACGATCTGCTGGTTGGGTTCTGGGTCGCCTCTCCCGGCTATTTCTAAAGGGGCCCCTACGTACTCTGGCATGGTCGTTCTGGTCTCCTTATGCGACGTATTTCATGGCAAAATACAAGAACGCGGTGCTGTCCGGTGACTGGAGGGACTTGCATAGGTACTTTGTCGTCGCGCTCTGGACGGCTATTACGTCCCCGTCCACCAGGCCGGATTCGGCTGAAAACCTGAAAAATAATTCAGACTGGCCTATCGGCTGGAACTTGGCAGAATCGTTGCATATCATCGGCTTTACAAAGTAGACCTTGCCGCTGCCTGTGCTTTTCAATGCGTAGCCCCTCGTCGGGTCCTGCCAGAACTGGATACCGAGGTCATCCTGTGCTCTAAATGCAAACGGCCGGACGATGGTATAATGGCGATACGGCTTATTGTCGCCCCTGTTAGAGTTCATCCAACTGTGACCGGAATTTAACCGGGCGTAACAATAAAAATTAGTAAGACCGTCGCTGTACTCCTTCTGGTTTAAACGCTCTACTGCGCAAATAAACGAAGACTGCAGGTTGTCGGTGGCGTGTGGTTCTGGGTTAGCCATCAATACAAACCCGGTACTGTCGGTCCATAAGAAATATGTTAATAGTAGGGCCCCCAGGTCAGCCGCAGGGCTGTTGTGACTGCCACGGCCTTCAAAAGATACAAACGTCATGCTGGTATCGTCTGAACCGGCCGGATATATGCGGTTTATATAATCCCACGACGCTGAAAACGTTACTCTTAGCCCTTTTACTCTGTATGATGCTTCTGAGCTCCCGATAGGTGCTGTGTTATCATTACAGCTCTCTAATGCTACCCATATATCGTTCGCGTCTCCGGTGTACCTCAGGCACCTTCTTGCATTGCTGTTTGTTGTGCTGGTTGTCGTCCATGTGTCGTCCCCGTCTACCCAGTCGGCCGAGCTGGCTATTATCTGGTTGGCGATGTCGTTTATCAATGCCGGCAGGGTCTTTGCTCCGCTTGTAAATCCCATTTTTATATCTCTCCTTTTATGCTGTTTCGACGTACCAGGATCCGGTTAAAATCCGGCCGCCGTTGTTCAATTCGTCTAGCTCTTTGGCTACGTTCTTTTCTACGGTCCCGACCTGGACCGCCATTATGCCGCTTCCCTCTTTTACCTGGGTCTCTCCCTGGTCTATCGAGTCGCCTGTGACCGCCACGGCTCGCTCTTGTAGCTCGTCACTGCAGTACATTATCTTGCTCCGGAGATCGTACCCGGCCATCAGGTTGCCATCCACGTAGGTTCCCCCGTAGGTTGAGGTGATGTATATCTGGGCCACCGTCACCTGGTTGCCGGGGTTCAGCTCCCAGTAATATTCGCCCGGTGGTAATGGCTCGAATATCATGTGTAGGGCCCGGCTCGGGCCGACCTTGGTGAACAGGGTTTCCTGGATCAGGTTGGCCTTGTCCGGGCCGTCGTATATCCGGACGGGCAGGTCTCGGCCACCGCCGTCGTTCATGGCTATGATCAATCTATCAAACCAGTGTTCTGCAGTGAACTTGACCCCGTATGGCAAGCTCAAAAACTGACCGGCTAATATCCCACCGATCCTGGTCTCTAGAAATTCGCCGGTTTCCGGCCTGACCTGGACGTATAATATGCCCTGGCCACTGCCTGTTATCTTTCCTACTGTCATTCTGGTGGTTCTCCTCTTGAAAATATGATCTTATTGCTGCCATAAACCTCGAAGCGCAAGGCTCCGCTGGTGCTCTTGACTTTGAAATTCTGCATATCTAAGTCTGATTCAGCCGGGCTTGTCCAGCCTCCTCCACCGCCAGAAATTATCACCCTGTCATTGTCAACAGGCAAAACTATGCTCTCCCCCTGACCGAGGACCCTGGCAGTGATCGTCCCTCCACGGTTAAGCTCTACAGTGGTTGTTGAGGAACCAACAATAGGGGCTGCTGCAACACCAATCTCCGAGCTTGGCATCGATGTGAGCACATCGTACACAACTGCCTCAGTATCATCGACTACGTTGGGAGAAACTGAGTAAGATCTAAGTCTACTCTGGCTGAGGTCCCTGTCAGGAACGCATACGATATTCACACTGGAACCATGTTCGTTCCTGATGTGAGTGATCTCAACTATCCGAACCCAGTTCTCTCCGGTCATTCCAACAGTGTAGAGGGCATTTTCGTATTCTGTCCAGCCATCGAACTTAGCCAGCTGGTAGAGCTGCAGGTCGTGCCGTTGAGTAAGGTTTGCTGTAATTCTCTTGATAGGGAAATTGAACAAAGAATAGAGTTCTTGGGCTCGCTCGTCCGCAGACTGCTGACTGCTTACATAGGGAGATGGATATTCCATATACTCTCTTGCTTTAGCGGTTCCACTGGTCACATTCTGGCTCTCTTCTATCCCTTTGAACCACTGACCTGCTGAGTTGCAGCCGATGGCGTAAATACGATTATATTTGTCCTCTGACGAGTTTACAACAGTAATATCGATGGTGTCATCATCCGCTCTTTCGAGAACTACAGGCTCCGGCAGGTCCAGACCATCTGTTGCACTGTCTATCTGGTTAGACCTGACGAAATACGCTCTGGATATCCAGACAGGAGACTGAGATGTTCCTGCATTGTGCCACTTGACCTCAAAAACGCAATTGTAGTACTCTGCAATATCGTTGATAGCATCCAGCTTTGTCTCATCTGGCTTGAAGGAAAATTCCTTTTTAGGTATTGCAGGAGGTGGAGTATTGACCTTGTAAGGCTCGATCCCAGTAACTGTCTGCCAATTCACACCACCCAGCAGTTCCTCGATGTACCAGTTCACGCTCTCATCTGCAGGTAGTATCAGCAGCTCCTCAGGGACAAACTGTCTTGACAGGAACCAGCCATAGTCATATGCGAATATCCTGACCACGGTATCCACGTTCTTTAGCTTGTAAGCTTCGTCTGGTGCAGTAATTCCGTAAAAGACTGTTCTGTCAACACCATCATTATCTTCCAGCTGCACAGGCACATCAGTATAGTTTGTAGGGATATCCACATCCGGCATGCTTGCTTCCAGCTGCCAGAAAGCGTCACTTATCGACTTGGATACCCTGATAGAACTCAGAGGATAATTGTCCAGGCCTGTCATGCAGTATGCCTCACAAAATTGATATTGTAAGTGTACTTCCCACTGCCTTTGATAAGCTCCTTATATCTGATCGGTGGAGCAATGTAACAGGTTGTGAACGATTCTGAGTCTATGACAAGGGTTCCAGATGAGCCCAGCTTCCCGAGTATATCGGAGATCTCAGTGAAATCCTCTGTGTAGCACTCGAAGGTCCTGGCAAACTTCTGCTCGGAAGAAGACTGAATATACACTTTGCCTGAAAGCAGAGTTGTTTGTTTGAACGGTGCATCGACTGCTATTTCAACTTCTTTAATGACCGATAGTGTTACTCCATCAAAAGATACTGCCATTATCAATACCCCCTGCGGACATGTTTTTGCCGGTTGTACTGCTCCAGGTCCCGGACGAATCTCTCGAAGGGGTAATCTGAGGACAGGTTCACGTTCTGGATGACGAACTCATCGCCTGCGTAGGTGTTATTGGTGGTGGAACCGGTTGTGTTACTGTTTGTCACATTCTGGACCGCGCCGGCTACGCTCTTGAGGCCTTCAGGAACAATTGAATTTATCCTGCCAACAGACTGCTGCAGAGGGTCTATGAAATATGCATCCCAGTTTGGGAGTACCTTGAGCGGGCCTTCTTTTGCTGGAGAGTGAGGGAAGAATCTGCCTACCCCGCCAAGGACATCACTAACTGTACTTTTCAACGAGTCGGCCTTGGACTTGATGCCGTCGATGAAGTTCTGTATAAATGACTTCCCTGATTCGTAAAGATCGGACCCTATAGATGCAAAGATATCGAATACAGAACCCAGTGCATTCGAAACAATACTCATCACAAAATCCATCTGTGTCTGCACAATGGTCTTGAGGGTGCTCCATGCACCTTCCCAGTTTCCTGTTAGGAAATAAGAGAAGATCAGGATAACATTCAATATCTGCTCAAGAATATGCTCGACCAAGGTAAGAATTGGTGGCAATACTTTCTGGACAGTGCCTGCTACAACGTCTGCAATGAAGCTTACCAGTCTTCCAAGGACAGTTATGAGGACCATCACGCCGGCTGTCACTATCTCGCCGTGTGCCTCCCACCATTCACTAATCTTAGCAAGTGCTCTTGAAACAAACTGCCCGATGGCCGATATCACCGGCTCAACTGCAGCCTTGATATTATCGAATGTGTCATTGAGAGCTGGTCCTATCTTATCCCAGTTCTTATAGATGACATATGCTGCCAGTGCAAGAGCCGCAAGGGCTATCCCAACCGGACCGAGTATCACACCCACAACTCCCGAGAGTGTAGCCCAAAGGCCTCCTGCAATTGCAGTGAGACCACCGGCTCCACCGATGAAGGTTAGCAGACCACCTACTCCTGACATGAGAGTACCAACGACCAGCAGGATAGGACCCACTGCAGCAGCGATTGCTCCAAGTACAACGATGATTTTCAGAACATGGGTAGGTATTTTTGACATCATCTGGGCCAACTTGGTCAGTCCCCTAACAAGAGGAAGTACCCCCACTGTCACAACGTCACCTATCGCAATCATCAGTTCTTCCATTGCAGACTTCAATTGACGAGCAGCTCCACCTGGGCCACCCTGCATGATGTCTGCCATTTCCTGCGCGGCACCACCAGCATTCTCTAATTCCAATGTTTGCTCCCGGATAGCATTAGTACCTGTACTCATCAGGGCAAGCATGCCCGGCCCGGCTTCCTGTCCGAACAACTCCATAGCGTCTGCAGTGGACAACCCAGCATTAGACAGAGTCTCGAGGATATCCGTGAATGATCTTGTACTTGGATCTACATCTGCAAGAGTCAGGTTGTATTGTTCCAGGACCTTCGCTACTCCAGCAGTGGGGCTTGCCAACCGTGTCATAGCACCTCTAAGAGCAGTACCCGCCCTGCTTCCCTGGATACCCGCATCGGACATCTTTCCTATCAGGGCAGCAGCTTCTTCCATTGACATACCCATCGCCGCTGCAAGGGGTGCTGCATAGGACATTGCCTCTCCAAGTTGCTGGATATCCGTGTTGGATGATGCTGCAGCCTTTGCAAGTACGTCAGCAACTCTCCCTGCCTCGGATGCCTGCAGCCCAAAACCTGTCAGGACATTTGATGCGATATCAGCAGCTGTGCCCAGGTCGATAGCTCCGGCTGATGCCAGGTTCAGCATATCATCGGTTGCTGCAAGGATCTCATTGACGTCAAAACCCGCCATTGCAAGATACTGCATGCCTTCTGCGGCTTCCGATGCTGAGAAGGCAGTTGTGGCACCCAGCTCCCTGGCAAGTGCCCGTAGCTGTTCAAATTCGTCGCCTGTTGCACCGGATACTGCCATCACCTTTCTCATGGAGTCGTCAAAATTGACTGCCGTGTTGTACGAGAGTGCGGCTATACCCACCAGTGGCGCTGTCACCGCCAATGACATGGTCTTGCCAGCCGATGCCATCTGCTTGCCAGAACTCTGCATCTTGCTTCCGAGCTGGCCGACCTCGTTACCAACCTCAGCAAATGCCTTCTTCAGTTGGCCTACATCACCAATGATCGATACAACAAGTTCACCAACCGATGACATCATGCACCTCTCTTGATTGCACTTCCGTAGATTGCCCGGAACTTAGCAAGGTCTGGCTCATCTCCTGTGAATAATTCGGTTCCTTCCTGTTCTGGCTTTCCGTTCATTGCCTGTCCCAGTATGCTCCAGAACACCTTTGCCTGCAGCTCGATTCCCTTGACACCCTTCTCGTAGTACATCATCACCTGTTCCATTGACATGCTGTCCAAGATGTACTCAGGAGATGCCCAGGAATACATCATTCCGAGCTGGGCGAAGATGTCTCCGATGGTGAGGGTAAGTTTTTTTCTGTGCCTTCCTTTGTTTCTTGCATGGCCTTGAGCCTGGCAGTCACCGGCTCCATCACGAACTGTGCGAACTCGACAAGAGTGAACATGTCCACGTTGTCGATGAGCCAGTCTTTGGTCACTTTGGGATTTGACCGCTGGCAGGCAATGGCAACAACTTCAAGGAGGTCCTCAATGCCCTGGCCGGATTCAAGGGCAGCCTGCTTCTCAGGAGATGATGTGAGCTCAATGAGCTTCAGGGTTGCACGAGTAGAGAATACCGAAACGTCTACCTCTTCCCCTGCAATCCTGGCAATCCTCTTCTGCGGAACAACTGTGCCAAAGTCTCGAAGGATATCCTGGGACAGGCTCAGACCCCCTGTTCATCATAGATCTCGAAGAGTTGGTCACCAGCTGTACGGCTGACATCCAGGACACCTTTCATTTTCAGGTGTGGCATTGCAGGATCATCACCGTCGTCTGCAGGGAACTCGATGTTCTGTCCTTCATTGACTGTACCCTTGTAGAGAGTGATCTGGAACTTCTTGCCGTTCTCATCGGTGTTTGTGATCCTCACAACCCTGTCGGATATCGAGGTCTTTCCACCGCTTTTGAGTGTGACCGAAGCATTTGGAGTGTAAGTGTAGTTGACCTTGACAGTCTCACCATCAGAGATCACAGAGGATCCTGCAACCCTGGCAATGCAGGTGAAGCCAGAAGCATCGACTGCGATTACAAAGTCGGTATTTCTCACCGCATCGTTGTTGGAAATGTCCTTGACAGAGATCGAAGCCACTTCTGTGCCTGCTCCGTTCCTGAAGTTCAGCCTGACAAATTCAGTGCCTTTCAGCGCGTGCAGTTCGTTCGTGACCACTACAGGTGTTCCTGCAACTGCTGCATAGGTATCCAGGCCGCCTCTGATGGTGTTGAGGTTTGCAAGGTCGACCTCCATCATGTCACCCTCGATGTAAGCAACATGTTCCTTGATGCCTACCTTCACGACGCCGGCATTGTCGCTCTTGACCTCCACGTCTTCCCATTCTTCTTTGAAGACTGCGTTCCTGATAGCGCCGATATCTACAAGCGTTGCAACCGAGGTTCCTACCTCAAGTTTTCCGGAACCAAATCTTATGGCTCCGGCATTCTGTACTGTGGTTTGTGCCATTTTTAATCACCTAGGTGTATGATCTTGAAATCGACAGGTACGTGGAAGAGGCCCGTCTCGTCCTCTATCGCGTCGAGGGAGTTGACGTATACTATCTGCTTGATGTGGTTTCCAGAAGCAACGCCTTTGTACCGGGTCATGCACTCGATGACAGCTTCTGACAGGTCCTGCACTATCGCGAAGGATTCTGACCAGCAGGATATCTGGTATCTTGGTGTTCCGTGGCCGGTAATGTGGTCACGTGGTCCACTAATTTTGTGAATGGTTAACGCAGG
Organism: Methanolobus sp.; assembly: GCF_030682845.1. Lineage (GTDB taxonomy): Archaea > Halobacteriota > Methanosarcinia > Methanosarcinales > Methanosarcinaceae > Methanolobus. The sequence goes on from NZ_JAUXNK010000048.1 coordinate 37,288, forward strand.
TAAAGTTGCGTTAAGTGGCATCTTGAGAGGATATATGCGGCTGTCAACAATAGCCTGGACTGCAGTGTCATTGTACAGCAGGGCCCGAATGGCGCCATGAAGGGAAGTCATGAGTGCCTCCTGACCACTTGCTCCAGTTTCTTGGCAATAGCCTGCTCTATCTCGTCCGTGTTGTCATCAAGAGCAGGTCGCAAGAAGGGTTTGGGCTGCTGGTTGTAGCGCCTGCCGAGCTTATCGGTGTCCATGAAACCATGTTCCAGCCTGCGGGCATACTCCATTGAGGATCCGACTGCCATCTCGCATCTCTCGTTCGTTTTTTTGACGACAGCCGGACTAACCTCGGCTATGTTCCTGAACAGGTTCCCGGTAATACGGTGTGGAAATTCACCACCTTTCCTTGAATTATCCTGAGCTGCTCTGACAACTACCATAGCACCCGCTGCAGTGGTTTCCTCGAGGACGTCTGATATATCCTTGCCAATGGTTTCCAGTTTCTTCTGCAGCTCCTCGACTCCGGAGACGGTCATCTTAAACATGATTGGCCTTCCTGGACGGCTGTGGTTTTTCGGTTAGCTATGGTCATTTTGAACATTGTCATCTCCCTGACAACGATACCATGAATCCAAGCAACTGCAAGGCAACAAGTATACCGAATCCAATAGCTGCATTCTTGCCGAGCCATTTATTCTGCTGGACCTCAAGGGCCCGAATCCTTTTTTCATGGTCATCAACTGGACATTTTCCCAGTTCAGCGAGCCTTCTGTCATGGTCGTCAAGCCGGGAGTATACCTTGTCAATTGATGCTCTGATGTGCTTCACATCGTTGCGCGTTTCAATAATTTTATCATAAGTGTCAATATCGATCTCCGCCATCATTCCACCGCCTTAAGGTCGCATTCATAGTGATGCAGAGTGTTTGAGAACATCCAGAAAACAGGCTTGACAGCTGTCACTTCATATGCCTTCGAGAAGCCAGGCTCATCGCTTGTGATGGTCTGTCCTTCTGCAATCATCACATCTGCGGGAAGGATTACAGCAGGTGTGGCAACCGCATGCTTCCCGCTGCTTGGTTCAATTAGCCCACTTTTGCTATTATTGTGAAAGAATCTACATGCTGAGCTCGTAGATGTTTCTGTATATACTGGTTCACCATACTCATTCTGAGAGGTTTGTGTCCTGCTCACGATACTGCAGGTGTGGATCAGTCCGGCATCGCTTACCATGTTCAATCCCCCGTGTTCACCGTTTTGATGCCGGCCCGGCCATAGAGTACAGAATATCCAGAAACTGCAAACCTGTACTGCTTCATGTACTTCTCTGCAGCCTTCTCATGCTTCTCGATATCACCATCTACATTGTTGTACTGAG
>NZ_JAUXNK010000059.1 GCF_030682845.1 Methanolobus sp.
TGATCATAGTGGTACGTGAACTATCCCAAAAGGACATCGAATTGCTGAAAAAGCTTGCACCGGAGTGCGCAGGCCTTATGTGCTCTGGTTCAAGGGCACCCTACAGGTCGATACTGCCACCTCTTTCCAATCACTATTCCAGGAGCGAAGAGGACTTCAGGATGCGCATCTCGCTCCTGGATGCAGGAGAGCTTGGCTATCTGGTATCCCTCATCAGGAGCGGAGAGGAAAGCCTTGGTTGCGTGCCTCCTCAGTATATCCAGGTATTTCTCGGGATGGTAGAGGAGAAACTGGGAACAGAGACAGCAGAGGAGCTTCTGAGAATATATCTTGCAGGACATGAGTGCCCACCAGGAAATATAATTGGCCTGAAATAAGACGTTCCAGTTTTTTATTCTTCCCATTTCTTCATTCATGCAGATCCTTGTACAGTCCTGCAAGTCCATGCAGGATTGTGTAGCCCCTTTGTGTGAGAAAGTAGTCTCCACGCTCGTTTCTCTGGCTGACTATCTTGTTATCGGTCAGTTTCTGGAGATGGAACAACAGGTTTCCTCCCCGAAGACCTGTTACCCTGGAAAGCTCAGAGAAACTCTTTGACCCTGTGCTAAGTGCCCGAAGCATCAGAAGGCGTTGTTTGTTCGCAAGTGGTTCGCATATACAACTGACCACCTCATCCGGGAGTTCACTTATTCCAGGGGCTGCCCGTTCACTCTTATTTTTGCCTGAGACTTTCAGTGAGCGGATGAGGTCCAGTTGCTTTGTGAAAACTTCTGAGGCATGGGATGTGCATGAATCACAATTCTCGGTAGTAGCCAATTCCCTGAGTTCCTCAAAACGCTTCTCGTATTGTTCAATCACCTCTTCATCCACTTGGTTATCCATAAGTAGTAAAGCAGTTTCCTGGAGCAGTTTCTCAAAAGCTGCTCTGCAGATCTCTTTCTTGTTGCAGTCTGTGCACATCCTGCTGCTGAGGGCATTTTTGCTGTCCTGGATCATGTAATTTATCAGCGGCTTTGAAATGTCGTTCTTCAGTTCCGAAAACATAATGTTAAGTTGCTGATCATTCGCCTGCTCGACCACTCTGGCGACAACCTGACTCAGGGATGATATATCTGCTTTTATTTCTGCAAGTTCCTCCAAATAATGGTTTTCTTGCAGGTTTGTTTGATTTTCATTCCTTTTCATGCATGTACCTGGACTCTTTCTGTACACTTTAATGACGTTAAGCTATATTTATGTGTATAGATTACCTTTTAGACGATAGGTGCTTTTCTGGTCATGTGAATATTTCACGCAAATTGGTATATACAAAGGAAGTAATACGGGAAGTAATACTGATTCAGGCACCATGGTATACAGGAAGGATCTGATGATTCGCTCTATCCTTGATAACGACCTTTACAAGTTTACAATGCAGATGGCAGTCCTGGAGACTTTTCCGGATGCTCATGCTGAGTACAGGTTCACCAGCAGGGGAACTCAGCGCTTCACAGAAGGCTTTGTAAGGGAGCTAAGAAGGGTAATAGATGAACATATCTCTTTACTCATCCTTACGGATGATGAGTATCGCTGGCTTAAGGCAGAATGCCCTTATTTTAAGCCCATGTATCTTGAATACCTGAGGAATTACCGCTTTGACCCTTCTGAGGTTAGCGTGGCTCTTACCTCTGACAACGATCTTGACCTGAAGATAAAAGGTCTATGGCACAAGTCTATCTTATGGGAGATCGTGCTTATGGCTACTATCTCAGAACTATATTTTACTACTGTAGATACGCAGTGGATGGATAGTGCATGTGCCCGGCCGGAAAATTCTGTTGTAACCAGATACGGCTCTTTTATAAAGGCTATCGGAAGGAAACTTGAAGCCGGTAACTGTACCTTTTCAGATTTTGGGACACGGCGGCGCAGAAGCTTTGAACTTCATGACCAGGTGATAAAGAACCTGGCATATCTGAAAGTATTCACAGGTACCAGCAATGTCTTCCTTGCAATGAAGTATGGGGTTCATCCTATCGGTACTGTCGCACACGAATGGATCATGGGAAATTCCGCTCTTGTCGGCCTGAGGAATGCAAACCACTTTGCCCTTGAGAACTGGGCCGGGATTTACAAAGGCGAACTTGGGATCGCATTATCAGATACTTTTGGTTCGGAAGCCTTTTTTGCCAATTTCAACATGAAGCTCTCAAAGCTGTATGATGGAGTAAGGCATGATAGCGGGGACCCTATAAGGTTTGCAGATCGCGTGATCGGACATTACAAGGCAATGGGTATAGATCCTCTTAAAAAGATGATTGTGTTCAGTGATTCCCTGCATGCAAGGGATGCTTTAAGGATTAAGGAACACTGCAGGGAAAAGATAAACTGTACTTTCGGGATAGGCACAAGCCTCACTAATAACCCGGAATTTTTCAGTACTAGTCCTCCTCTTAACATGGTCATCAAACTGCATGCAATTGACGGAACTCCCGTGGTTAAATTGAGCGACGATGAAGGGAAGGAGACCGGTGACAGGGACGCTCTCAGGGTTGCAAATTACATTTTTGGCAGGAAAGGCCTTGACGAATGACGTCTTCTCTTATTTTTGAATTGCACTGGCTGCATGGCGCAATGCTTATATAAGACGATTGCCTAGTAAGTGTGCTTTAAGATTGACTGTTTTGTTAAACGTATGGCATTAGAAGGTATTTGGTTAAATAGTACGTCTTTTCCGTTATGTTTTCAAGTGTAGTTAGGTCTTTTTAAGCTTATACCCAAAATGGATGTGAAATTATATGTTCAACAGAACCGAAGAAACCACAGCACCGGTAACAGCCGGCGAGAAGTACGACGTAACAATTGAAGACATTGCAAGAGAAGGCGACGGAATTGCAAGAGTAAGCGGCTTTGTCATCTTTGTCCCAGGCACCAAGGTTGGCGACGAAGTTACCATCTCAGTTACAAAAGTGATGCGCAAGTTCGCTTTTGGTCAAGTTGCAGAATAACTGCAGCGCAATGATCTGATGTGAAGGACATGATCCTTCAAAATCACTTTTTTAATTAGGATTCTACTTAGGTATTCTTTTTCAAACCAACATTCACTTGCGGTTTTACCTGCGACTGCCATGTATTCTTGTTTATATCTTTTGCTATGTAGTGATATCACTCCCGAGAGTGCAGCAAATCACAGTATATGAAATCATAACAAAATGTCATGACCAGTGCATAGTACACAGATCAACAGTGATTATAAATCACGAAGAAAAGTAAGAAATGATTGTTCATCTCTTTACTTAAGATATCCTTTATTCTCAAGCCAGTTGACCTGTGGCCTGGTGTATTTCCATACTACGTCAGCTTTTTCGTCCTGGAAGGACCACGGAGTCACTATTACGATGTCTCCTTCATGAACCCACATTCTCTTCTTCTTTGAACCGGGGATCCTGCCCATGCGAACAGTGCCGTCCATACACTGTAATCTTACCCTGCTTGCACCCAGCATACTGGAAACTGTAGCCAGCACTTCATTCCTGTCTTTACGGGGTGTTCTTACACGAACAACTTCAGGAGCATCCCCGGGTTTTCCACTGCTTACGTTACTTTGTCTTTTCCTACTGTTATAATTAGCCAGATTGATTCCTCATTGTCATTTGCTTAGTGCGTGTTTTGCTTGCTCTTTATTAAAAAAGGGATATTCAATGAAATGCTGTTACACAAAAGGTGCAAAACACTTGAAAAATCCTATTCGAATAAAACTCTATCCCGGGTCTGCTTCCCTTGCAGCCACCTATGGCCACATTTAAAGGCCGGTAAGTTCTCAAGTCTGAACAATCTATGTTGTTCACTATATATAACTTGAACCGTAAGACCAAATAAATGCCGGTGTAAAAACCGGCACTATTGCAGTGTTCACTTGTTATCTTCAGCGAGCATCATCTTCACAAGTGCTGCGGCAACATCCACAGATGTGTACTCTTCTTCTGTCATCCTCTCTACCCAGTTTATATATTTGCCCATGTGGCCCGAATCAATTGTATCTTTGACCTTCTGTGCCAGCATATTAGCCTTGATTTCCTCGGCATCGCTTCTTGTTGGCACTTTCTGGCTGAGTATTTTCACATTGGTGTACTTCTGGATACTTTTGATCTTGTAAAGCTCCCTGCCGGTAACGAATGTGAATGCACGTCCCTGTCTTCCTGCCCTGCCGGTCCTTCCTATGCGGTGGACATATGATTCCTCATCCTGGGGCAGGTCAAAATTGAAAACAACCTCTATGTTCTCCACATCTATTCCACGGGCTGCCACGTCGGTGGCGACAAGGGTCTCTATGTCCCCTTTCCTGAAGCTGGCCATAACCCTTTCTCTCTGCTGCTGCTTCAAATCGCCATGCAAGCCGTCTGCCAGGTATCCTCTTGTCTTAAGAATATCGACCAGTTCGTCAACAGCTCTTTTTGTATTACAGAAAACCAGAGAGGATTTAACATCATAGATATCGATGAGCCTGCAGAGCACCTCCGGTTTTGTATGGAACTTCACTTCAAAGTAAGACTGTTCCACGTTGGGGACTGTAACTTTCTTGTGAATGGTCTTGACAAGCTGAGGGTCCCTTTGGAACCGTTTTGTCAGTTTCATTATAAGTGCAGGCATGGTTGCTGAGAACATGATGGTCTGCCTGTCATCCGGCACCTTGGTCAGGATAAGCTCTATGTCCTCCCTGAAACCCATGTCAAGCATCTCATCTGCCTCATCGAGAACTACCATTGCTACATTCTCAAGGTTCAGTGTCTTGCGCTCTATGTGGTCCATGACCCTTCCGGGTGTTCCTATGATGATGTGGACCCCTCTGCGCAGAGCCTTGATCTGTCTGTCCAGACTCTGTCCGCCATATATGGGCAGTATTCGGAGCTTCTGGTAAGCTGAGAGTTTGGTCAGCTCGTCTGCAACCTGGTTTGCCAGTTCTCGTGTCGGGCAGAGCACGAGGACCTGTACATCATTGAATTCCGGATCTACCAGCTCAAGGGCAGGGATACCAAAGGCTGCTGTCTTGCCAGTCCCTGTCTGGGCCTGTCCGATCACATCCTTGCCTTCCATTATTAATGGGATTGCCTGCGCCTGGATGGGAGTCGGCTCTTCATAACCGATATCCTTGATGGCATTTAAAATACTTTGTGAAAGATTAAGTTGACTGAATGTTATAGATTCCATTTCATAAATTCCTTTAGTGGTTAAGTGCTAATCCTTAAAGTGCAGCGTCCAGGCGACGACCTCAAGGATCTTTCACCTGCCAGCATATCATTTTTAAAGTCAATGTTCCAAGTTGCTTTGTTGAACCAAAACAATAAAGAGCAATATCGCCTATAACAGCAGCAAAGGAATTAAGCCTGTCGGTGAAAACATAAGCTTTCAGCAATCGCAAGTTCCTCAGAAATTGACCCTCTTAATGAATATTTTAAGGTGTATGTGGCTCCTAACGTGTTCTATATACCTTTATCTAAAAGAAGGTGCTTCTTTTTATTAACGGTTTAACATTAATTATTTATACCTCCAAAACTTGCCCTCTATGAGTGAGTTGCTATGTGCTGTTTGCACTTGTCAGGATACTGAAGGGAGTTTAACATCAATTTTACCAGCAGATGCAACTTAAAGTATACATACACAGGATAAAGCAGTTATCAGGAAGATCGTCCTTCCATGAGGTGGAACATGTCCGACTGGGTCTTTGCAATTGAAGAGGATAAACTGAAAGAGGAGTCAATAAAAGTCTTCAAGACAACCGATAAACAGATCGCTCTGATCAAAAAAGATAATACCATATATGCGCTTTTGAATTTGTGCCCTCACATGGGATGTCCTTTAAAGAACGGTACTCTTGAGGGGTATGTGCTTAAGTGCCCATGCCACAACTGGGGTTTTGATATAAGGACAGGTGAGAACGTGGATACCGGAGAGTATATCGACATGGATGACCCCCGGGTCGAAACCTTTGAGACACAGGTGTCAGAAGGTAAGGTTTCTGTTCTATTATAACGGAAGAAAGAACAAAACCTATCTTATCCTCATTTTTGCATGATGAAGAACACATACCCGTATTCATCCGAATATTTCCTGAAAATCTCTATTTCTTTCCTTGAAAAATCAATTACCGACTCCGCATCTTTATAGCCTCTGAATTTTCCTTCTATCGAATCAAGCCTTCTCTCAAGGGAAACATAAAAATCATCCCACCATGCAGATGCCGGCAGCCTGAAACTGCCGATGATAGTGTAGCCAGCAGCCTTAATCACTTTTTCATTTTCAGGTATGCTCTTCATAGCAGGATAACATTCCTGCCAGAACTGCAGCGCCTCTTTTGATGGAGTGTCAGTGAACCAGGCTGCCTCTGTCAGTGCCATGAAACCGCCTTCTTTCAGAAAGCGTTTCCAGTAGTCAAGACCTTTTTCAAAACCGATGACAAAGATAGCTCCTTCGCACCAGATCGCATCGAACTCACCATTTTCGAACGGTAAATCGTCCATGGAGGCACATAAGGTAGAGATCCTGCCCGATAATCCTTTTTCTGCCGCTTGTTCCAATAGCTTGTCCATATAGGGCTGGTAAATATCAGTTGCAGTAATGTGACAGTTCTCACATATGCTCGCAAGATGGAGGGTCTGCATACCTACGCCACATCCGATATCCAGTATCCTGGCACCTGAAGGAAGAGGTTGGAGCAGGTAGAAGGCTTTTTCGGTACACTTATTGCTGCCGGGGCCCTGGCGTGGCAATCCATCAAATATCTCAAAAATCGCTGATTCATCCATAATAATGCATCAACTTCCTCCCATTAAATGGTTCCCATTATTTCTTGAAAGTCATGGCCTGTTCCTGTAGATTGTTTTTCATCAGTATAAAAAATATACAGAGAAATCGTAAATACCAAAACATGCATATCTACATATGATGGGCAATAGGGGTATTGTGCTTTTACTTCTTGTTTCCCTGGCTTTCAATATGTATTTACTCGGGCCGGATACGATAACCGAGAGATTTGAAATGCAGGGAGATGAGTCATCTCAGCAAACAAATGATGAACTGAGGGAACAGCTTGAAGAGTGTAACCAGTCTTTACAGGCATGCGATCTCCAGCTTGAGTTTTACATAAACAGGCTGCTGGAAATGGAAAGTCGTTCTGATGTATGTCCTTTGACATTCCTGGGCAATGCTACTATGCAGGCACCTGCCGTTGTCCAGAGGATCGAGCTTATAGAAAGAGGACCTTTTGTCAGGCAAACAGTCACAGAAGAAGGAGCCATGCTTGATGTATCCGTGGAGATGGTCCCTGGAAAAGGAAGGGTGCTGGTACAGACAGTGCCTCTTATGGGTGTGGTTTTCCAGGACACCGCAAATATAGCTGTCTCCCTTGCACAGGAGCGTACAGGTGCCAACCTTACACAAAATGATGTCATCTTCAGTATAATGGCAACTGAAGAGATACCAGGAGTCGATGGGCCAAGTGCCGGCGCTTTAATGACAGTATTAATGATCTCTTCCATCAACTCCGAGCAGCTGAATCCTCTGGTGACGATCACCGGTACAATTGATGAACGCGGGAACGTGGGTGCTGTTGGCGGGATCATTGAGAAAGCGCAGATCTCAAAGGAAACAGGAAAGGAACTTTTCCTTATTCCGGAAGAGAACCGGCTGCTTGAGATCTCCAGTGTTAGTGAGCGCAGGGTAGGGAGTATTGTCATCTCTGAAGGAGAAAGTGAAATGGTCGATGCCAAATCATATATTGAGGAAGAGATCGGTATTCAGGTAGAGTATGTAAGTGATCTCGATGACCTTATGGAACATGTCTTCGCAGATTAATTATCAATACTGTGACAGAAGAAGTTATCAAAGGCCTGCAGGAAATCTTAATACTTGTACATGGCCATAATGACGATTGTGGAGTTGGAGGTAGAATTGATGGCGACGTGACCTTTTTTTCCTGCAAGGCCAATGAGTATGATATCGTAATTGTGATTATGTTGTGAAATATGATCTGAAATATAAAGGAAGAAGTTTTCCGAAGAAAACTCCTGTCCTTGCTACATTTAGAGAGCGTAGTTCTCTGGCTTGAATACCTTTACTTCTGCCTTGTATTTCTCCATGCAGTCGCTCATGAACTTCTCTGAATCTGAGGTCAGAACTGCGAGTTCTTCGGCTGCCTTGTTGAGTGCATTGGTCTCGAACTTTGTCATCTCAAGACCCTCTGCGCTCTTCAGCAGGTTGCAGCATTCTGTTGCAGCGTTCTTTGCACGGAGGTAGATGTCGTTTCCGTCCTTGACGATTGCCTGTCCGACCTTGTATGCGTTGTCGTATGCAAGGATATAGGACTGTGGGTCTCTGAACCTGTCGGATGCCATGAGGAGGTCCCTGAGGATCTTCTCATTACCGGACTTGAGTGCAGTGTTCATGAGTGCACAGTCGTAGCTGAGGGACTCGGACCAGCACTGTACGGTCGTACCACCGAACTCAGCGTGGTATTCGACTGACTCGTTGGACCACAGGTCACAGCACTGCATGATGAGGTTACCCATGACATCTGAGTGTGCGCAGGTTGAGGTCTTACCTTCGAATGCCATTGGCATACCGGTGATTCCCTTGATTATGATGTTCTCATAACCACAGTCTTTTCCTGGACCAGTTGCGCCTGCTTCGTATCCGGAAAGTGTTCTTGCACCAGCGAGTGTCCTTGCGATGATTGCGAGGGTGTGTGCGAGGTTCTTGTCAAGGAGGCCGCCTGCAATGAACATTGCAGTGTTTGCCTGTGCACAGTCGGTGTCACCTGCTGGAGTCACATTCTTCTGCTGTGCGACCTTTGCAATGCCCTGCCAGAGGAATTCCATGTCCATGCTACCGAGACAGCCGATTGCATAGAGCATGCCAGGGATGTCGTTCCTGAGAACAGCGTAGTCGAAGATTTCCTTACCACCCATTGATTCAATAGAGAGGAGGTCCGCGCCTGCATCTGCTACTGCCTCGAATGATTCCATGACGACGTTGTACTTGTCGCCTCTGAGCTGGAGGAAGTCCTTGTCTTCCCTGACGTCACCAGGGGTGTGCCTGAGTGCGCACTTGATGCCGTATTCCTCATGGTATTCTTCCATGATGGTCTTCTGTGCGTGTGCGACCTCTGCTCCCCATGTTGGGTTGTTGGTCATCTGCTGGACGTGCTCTGTTTCAAGTACTACTGATGGGAAACCGACCTGGACCATCCTTGCCATGATGTCCCTTGTGATCCTCTGGTACTCGTTGACGAGTTTCTCTTTTGTCTCTCCGGCTTCCGGCCTTGGAGCGTAGTTGACCTCGGCGGTTGTGTAACCTGCACCGATCTCCAGGCCCAGACCTGCCTTTACAGGGCTCTTTGCACGACCGAATACCATCTCATCAGCATTGCTGTATGCCATTGTTGTGAATTTCTTGACTGCCATTTAGCTCACCTCTTAGTGTTTGTGGAATGTTGCTTTTAATTCTGCCAGGCCTTTTCCTGCCAGTATTGCATCTGCCATCTTTGGTGCGTCTGCTGCTTCTTCACCATATACTCCGAGTTCGTAGGTTGAAACGAAGTCCTGGTTGACTGCTCCGCCACCACACTGGAATGGCATCCTGATGCCTGCTTCAAGGAGTCTGTCGTTAACTTCCTTGAATGCGTACATGGTGGTTGTCATGAGTGCTGTACCGGTGAGCATCATTGGGCTTTCCTTCTTTACGCATGCAATGACCTCGTCTACCGGGACGTCACGTCCAAGGTCGACAACTTCATAGCCGTTTGCCCTGAGAAGTGCTGCTACGATTGACTTTCCGATGTCGTGAACGTCACCCTCGGCAACGTGGACAACTACCTTTCCTTTTGGCTTTGGTGATGATCCTGCCTCTGCTTTACAGAACTCGATACCTTCGAGCATTGCATCTGCGGACATCATGACATTTGGAAGGAAGATTACACCCTGATCGTACAGTTCGGTGACGACTTTCATACCGACCATCAGTGAGTCATCAATAAGGGATATCGGATCTTTCCCGGCTGCAATTGCTGCCTTAAGACCCTCGATTACATCATCCTCTTCACCCTCAAATATTGCCTCTGCAATTGCACGGTTGAGCTCATCCTTTGAATAGAGTTCCGCTGCTGCGTCTTCAGGGGTCATTGATTTTTCCATCTTAACGTTGTATCTTATGAGGATACCTTCTTTGTCTACTATTAACAATTCTATACCTCCTTCAATTTATTGATCTATTAGCTGAGCTTGAAACAAGCTCAATCCAATCTACACAATGGGTCCGTCTCGAACCTCCTTACGCAAAATCTTTTTTTACTATATAAGTATGGCGGAAGGTAGGTACACATATATAAGTGTTACTCGTGAAGACTAATCTCATTACTACCATTTATAAAAATCAATCATGCTTGTAGATACTGATTTTATATGGTGATCTCTAAATTTGAGAATAATTTGTTTTTTAGATAGCAATATGTTTTTATATGTCTATTTTTACTTTTGCATTTTACTCACATATATAAAATAATGTATTGTTGATTATGCATATTTCACTTAATAATAGTTTTAATCGTCCTGATGCTGCTGTTTTGGTGTGTCTCTATTTTTGGTGCACTATGTAGGAGCGCTTTCAAAAGATATCTTTATATCTTATGTCAGGAAGAGCTATTTTCAGCTCAGAAAGGAATTTATCTGTACTAAGAAACCAGTAATATGGATTCTAAAAAAGTATTTTATGCAAGAATCCTCGAGCAGGCAAAGATTAGTAAAATGAGTGAAAACGGGCCTTTATGGTTCTACTCTTGAAAGGCAAATTACGACGCTTTTACCATCCAGCTGTCCCAGAGTGCAGCGTGTTTGGGCAGGTATGAGTTTTTTCGATCTTGCCTCAAAAGGTATGTTATGCATGGACAGCCTGCCGTCTATCATATCTGCAATAACGGGGGCAGCTTCAAGTAACTTGTTCTGCGGATGCAATTTAAGGATGTTCGTGCCTTTGAGCTCTTCCTCGGTATGATCAAAGCATCTGCATGCAAATGGATTAACGTAAAGGATGCATCCATCATTATCGATCACGAACAGGATTTCCTGTATCGTTTCAAAAATGACTTTTAGATTCCTCATATCCTTATGGATGTCTACCTGTCCTCTCATACGCATTATCATGGGACCTACCTGTGCAGCTATTGTTTCAAGGGTGCTGCGGACATTGAAAGGGATTTCAAAAGAGCTGTGGGATGCAAGCATCAATATTGCTACCACCTCATCACTGTGCTTTACAGGAATTATCGCCGTGGCTTCCAGTCTCTCATTGATTGGCTTATTGCCGGGTATCATGGAATTGAGCTCATAGTACCTTGTATAGAGAGGGTACTCTGTCATCATCACTCTTTTATGTATGGAGCCCGTCGGGTGGTGCCTTATGCTTTTGATAAATTCCGGTGAGAAGCCTTTGTGTGCAACAAGATTAAGGTCGCCGGTGGATTCATCAATGAGATACAATACTCCGGAATCCATATTCTCTACCTGGGTGGCAAACTCAAGCAGCTGATCAAACAATTCCCCCGGATCTCCTACCGGGGTGAAAATCTCTCCGGGATCAGATACTATATGCATGAAATTCTTCACGTTCTTACGCTCGGTTATATCGACCACGATACCTTGCACATATTGCACGTTGCCGTCCGGATCGCGCTTGACAACAGATCTTTCATCAACCCACCTCACCTCGCCCGATCTTGTAAGTAGGCGGTATTCATAGGAGAGGTTTTCCACATCCCTGCACCATTGTTCAGTTTCTGTGGAAAGCCTGCTGATATCAGAAGGATGGACTATATCGCCGTACTGCAGTTTACCGGATAAGAAGTCATCGGCATCGTATCCAAACTGTGATATGTTCTCTGATACGAACTCCACAGGCCAGTCATCCTCGGGCTTCCAGAAGAAGATGACAGCAGGACTGCTCTTAATAACAGATTCCATTATCTTCTGTACTTCTATCAGTTCAAGCAACCTTTTTTCCTTATTCTTAAGGTGCGTAATATCTCTGATGATAGCCATGACAGCAGGTTTTCCATCATGCTCTATTACTGAAGAGTTGATCTCAGCAGGTGTGTTGCTGCCCTCCTTTGAGAGCAACTCCACTTCATATTTCAGAGGAGTATCTCGGTTCTTTTCCAGGCTCCTCTTGAACCTCTTCATCACCACACGTTTATAGTCCGCCTGGAGGAAATCTTCAAAAGGTCTCCTGAGTAGTTCTTCCTTTGAAAAACCGCTTATTTCGCAGAACTTCATATTTGAGAATACCAGTACTTCATCCTGCACAATTATGATACCATCATTACCTTTCTCGACAAGGGTGGAGTACTTCTTCTCTGAATCTCTCAGCTCCGCTTCTGCACGTTTCCTGTCGGAGATATCCCTGATGTTTATCATAACCGAAGGCTGTCCTTCGTGGCTGATGAACGAGAGCCCGATCTCAGCGGGCAGAAGAGCTCCGCTTTTTGTGACAAACTCTACCTCATTGTTATGGCGAAGGCTGCGCATGTCCTTGAGGACTTTCCGGAGCCTGCCTGAGAGCATCCGGCGGTATATATCAGGAACATATTCTGTCAACTGCCGGTTGCTAAGTTCCTCCCTGGAATAACCTGTAAGTTCAGAGAACTTACGGTTTGTGAACTTGAGTGTCCCTTCCTGAATAATGATAATGCCATCATTGCTTTCCTCAACGAGTGTGGAGTACTTTTCCCTGGAAGCCTTAAGTTCAGCCTCAGATGCCTTACGCTCTCTTATATCTCTAATATTGAGCATTACCGAAGGCTTTTCTTCACATTTGACATATGAGAAACTGATCTCTGCAGGGAATGAATCGCCTGCTTTTGTGAGCAGTTCCACTTCATTATTGCGGCCGGGACTTCTCGTATCCCTGAGAACCTTCTGAAGTCTCTTGGAGATCATCCGCTTATATGTCTCAGGTAAATATTCCAGGAAATTCCTACCTGTATTTTCTTCTCCGGGGTAACTGGTCATTTCAGAGAATCTGGAATTTGCAAATATGCAAACGTCATCCTGAATGATTACGATGCCATCATTGCCCTGCTCCACCAGGTCGAAATAATTCATGTTGCACAGACCAGGCTCACAGCTCTTTTGCGACACTGTGGCCTCTTCCAGCCTCAGCAGGATTCGCTGTCCGGGCTCTGCATCTGCAGGCAGACTCCGGGCATGGAGCAAAAACGCTCTACTCTGGGCAGAATGGTTGCAGGCTATCCTGATGTTTTCACAGATAGCACCTCTTTTTAACATGTCCTCAAGCAGTGGCCTTAGCTCCTGTAAGTTCCAGCGGGCACCTCTCACATCAGATAGGTCTTTTCCTAGTATTTCATCTGGCTTTGACTTGAAAAATGTGTAAAAATACTGGTTTGCGTAGATGATACACAGAGCGCTGTCCAATACAGCAAGCGGTTCCTGCATTACGTCAAACACATCCCGGAAAAAGTTGTTTTCTCCGTCAATAAGGCCGCTTTCCCGGTGGCCTGGTTCTGCAATACCTGAAATCATGTCCCTGCCAGATGCATCTGTTTCCATGTATGCACTGTTTTTGGTACTGATAGAGACATCTCCTTTTTGCTGTTTTCCCTTAGTTCTTCCTTCTGGCCATATTAAAAATCTTTAGCCAAAAAGAGAGATTAAATACTAGGTATACAAATATAAATCGCTCACATCTAACATAGGACGCTTCCTTCAATCCAATCTACACACACAAGGATCTGTCTTTGGGTGTGAGCAACTTCAGTTTCGGTAATAATTGAAGGTCAGTTCCTGTGGAACCGTTCCCTGAGGTCTTCGATAGTTGCATTATTCAACACCTGATCGGCTATTTTTGGGACTATTGCTGCGTCATCACAATAAACCCCTATGTCGTATCGGGTCACGAAATCCTGGGTCACGGCACCGCCACCGCATATAAATGGAATATCAATGCCGTTCTCATGAAGGCGGTCCTTGATCTCCCTGAAGGAATACATTGTGGTTGTCATAAGGGCTGTGCCTGTAAGCATAATGGGCTTGTGCCGTATCACAGCGCTGATGACCTCATCTACCGGAACGTCGCTTCCAAGGTCTATGACCTCATAACCGTTGGATTTCAGGAATACTGTCAGTATCTTCTTACCGATATCGTGGACATCTCCTTCAACTACAAAGGATACGACCTTCGCCTTGAACTCATGGCTGCGGTCGGAGGCACGCTTGCAATACTCTATTCCATCGGTCATTGCCTGCGCCGATATCATGACATCCGGCAGGTAAAGCAATCCGTCGTCATATAATTTTGAAACGATGCCCATTCCTGCCATAAGGGCATCATCTATCAGTTGAATCGCATCCTTCCCCTGGTCCATGGCTTCCTGAAGGGCAGCAAGCACCTCGTCCTCATCTCCTTCAAAAACAGCCTCAACAATATCACGGATCAGTTCATCTTCAGGAAAAAATTCTCTTGCCACGTCGTCGGGTGACATCTCCTTTTCAAGTTTGACGTTATATCTGATCAGAATGGAAGTGGGATCGATTTCAAGCATAGATGCACCGTTTTTAATCTTCTGTACATGTGCTTACTGATGCACATTCAGAGGTAGGTAAATCCAATCTTCTAGTATATACAGTTTATCTTCGATAGTCTTACCATGAGTTGCTTTGCATATTATGTATGTGGCCTCTGTACCTGCACAAAACGGCAGAGGATGCTTATTCCTCTACGCTGCTCACGACAGTTCCCTTCCCAACCAGCAGGTTGTAAGAATCATTTGCCTCATTATATTTGACAAGCACGTTCTCGATAGCAAGGACAGACCCGTACTTTGTTTCCCTGAGCAGCTTATTCTCCAGGGTCAGACTGCTTAAAGGGATGACTGCATATACCTGTTTTACTGAAGTACCGTCGCAGATCTTATACAGGCTGTACTTTCCGTCCCCAAGGTCCCCGGACATAAGGGAAGCGATCACATTGATACGCTTACCTACATGACTTTCAAGCTTGGAAAGTCTTGCAAATTTCGCTTTAGGGGGCACCCTGAACTTTATTCTTGTAAGCTTGTCCTTACGCATGATGGCATAAGTGTATTTTATGTCGGTATTGACGTAGCGATAGGGCTCGTCACATTCAGCCAGCTTTTTCATAAGCCTGGTAGGCATGATGTCGCCTTGCTGCTCAAAGCTCCAGCATTCTTCCGGATTGCATCCGCTACCCCAGATAAAAGAGCAGGGACTGTAGATGCTAAGGCCCATGCCTTTGAGAGCAAGGATCAGCTTTCGTGCCTGTGTGGAGTTGACTTTGTCAGCAGGCTCGATGATGATTATGTTACCTTCAGGTGCAAGTTTCTCGGATAACTTTTTAACAACATCCGCTTTTTGCTCAATGGTCATTCCTTTGATCTCATTAAAGACATTGGAGAATACTATCAGGTCAAGTTTGTCAGGTATCAGGTCAATATCCAGTTTCTTGATATCTGCCTTTATAGGCTCTTCCACAGATATCCTTGATTTTATTGCAGCATACTGGGGCACGATAAACCTGTAGGCTTCCAGGTTCTCATCGAACATTTCCACTGAATAGATGCTTGCCATGTGATCGTCCAGCCTGTTGTAGAGGTCTGTCACAGCAAGCGGTACGGTTCCCGGCCCGCTTCCGACATCCAGTATCTTCATGCGTGTCTTCAGCAGACCTTCTTTTGCCATCCTGTACAGGATGTGCTGGAACTGCACGAAGTACACAGGGAATTGGTATGCCAGGTATCCAACAACATCGTAGCCCTTATCATATGTTATTTTCCGGGACTTGCCTTCCTTCCAGTAGTCTGCTTTCTGGGAGAGCACTGCTCTTCTTATCCTTTCCATGATAATAGGGTCGTCCCAGCTTTTCCCGGTCTTCTTCTCCAGGTATTGTTCCACTATCCTTTCAAGTTTCCTGGAAACACCGGGAGACTGGAAGAACATTTCATTCTTTTCCTTCTCCGGACCGGTGAGTTCTATATTACCTTTGGGCGCCCGGACTATCCTGAAATCCCCTTCCACCGGGATGGCATCCAGTCCCATATCCATCAATGATGTGTGTGCAGCCCTGTAAATGTCCTGCACTGACATCTCGCTCTTGATGTAATTTCGCATATCGGACAGCATGAACTCAGCTTTCATGCGCGAAACATACTTCAGTGCGGATATTACTTCCTTCTCAGTCATTGATGGGTTGATTGGCACAACTCCTGATAAAGTTAGTGATATAATTGTGGGCACTGCGGGCAGAGAACATTAAAATAATCGAAGGACAGAGTATCCAGAGTTTATTATTATGTGGGGTTGTTATGAACAGGAGAACACTTATATTAATTTTATTATTGACACTTCTCAGTGCAGGTTGTGCTGAGATGAATAACGATGTGCAGACTATATCCGACGATGCTGTTATCGTGCATCTGACATACGGTGCCTTCACCCTTCCGGAAATGGCCATCCAGGAGCTTATTGTGAATGAGACTGCTGTCAATCTCAGCATCTATGGCGGTGATCGCGAACTTACCAGCAGGTATGTCCGGCCTATAAATGAAGGCGTGCGCAACGACCTTCTAAGTCTTTTCCGGGACAACCATTTCCTGGAGATGGAGGAAACCTACGAGCCTCGTGAGGGCCAGCCAATTGTTGCTGATGTCGGTGTAGTGGAAATAAGCCTGATACAGGATAACTTCAGCAAGACTGTCAAAGTTGATCCTTACTACGAGGATTACATGCCGCAGGAACTGCGTGAGATAGACCGGGAACTGGTCAGGCTCAGGATGCATGCCATGTCTACCTCCACTGAGGAGGCACGTGCCATAGCCGAGGAATGGATAATCAATGCGCCAACCTATGCCTATGACGGCTCTAACCTGACCCTTACTGACCATGTGATCCTGAATTCTTTCCCGGAGCAACATGAAATAACGTATGAGTTCATGAGCAGTCAGGCAGGTTACGGAGACCAGTCCGGTGAGGTGCCAGCTCAGGAAATAACACAGCATACAATCGTAGTAAGGGTGGCCGGGGGAGAGGTCACATCTGCTATTATAGATGGTGTGTGGGATGAGATGTACCAGAGAATGTTATCAGATCTGGTTGTGATGGAATCCCCGATGCCTTGTGATGAGGCTCCCTGGGTACAATGGTACGAAGAGGGTAATATTCAGTTTCCCGCAGAACCACGCGAGGAAGAAATAGCCATTGCATACTTTGGCGAGGTCTATTCCATCGGGATATCAAATTTTGAAAGTGACCATGTGGACAGTGACACATGCAATTACACTCTGCAAGTAAGGCAAAGGGATGTAAGGATGATGGAGGACCTGGGCTGGGTGGAAGCCCGGCCATCCACATTCTATCTGCTGACGTGATTTGCATTTTGTCCTCAAATCCGGCAGGTCCAAACATATTTATCTAAATCCGCCCTTCTGCGCCACATGAGCACGGCACCCAAAAAAGCCTATATGGAACTGGTAGCAGGCTCGGTTCTATTTGGTATGCTGGGGCTATTCGTGGACAGGCTTGAGGCTGTTCCCACTCTTTCGCTTATCTTTTACAAGCAGTTCTTCGGGGTACTTTCCTTATTGGTATTCATTGTCATTGCAGGCAAGATATCCCTTCTAATGCCTCGCAGGAAGAAGAAATATCTGCTGTTGCTCGGTATTATTAACACAGCTACCCTGCTCACATATTTTGTCTGCATCAGGTACACCAGTTTCTCTGTTGCCATATTACTGCTCTATACGGCTCCTATGTATGTGACATTGCTTTCTCCTGTTACCCCGAAAGAGCCCATAACCCGCAAAGGCATGGTGGCACTGGCATTATCTCTCACGGGACTCCTTTTCATTGTGGACCTGCAGGCAGCGCTGGACGGCTTTAGCAACGGCGGGGAATATCTTCTGGGAATGACGGCAGGCATCCTATCAGGCTTCATTTTCGGCTGCGAGATAATACTCATCCGTTATCTGAAGGACGATTACAGCAGCGTGGCGCAATTGTTCTGGTACACACTCATCGGCGTTGTATTGCTCTTTCCCTTTGGTGCAAAACTCTCGCAACCAGTTCTGCTTGACAATCTTGGCATGCTTGTGTTCTTTGGCGTTATCAACACAGCACTTGCGGCACTTCTATATGTCAGCGGCATATCCCAGATCAAAGCCCAGATCGGCAGTATCCTGGCATTGATCGAGCCTGTCAGTGGTATCTTCTTCGACTATACTATCCTGCACACACCACTGTATGTGAGCACGATAATTGGGTGTGTCTTCATTCTGCTTGGTGCGACTGTTGCAGTCCTGGAGAAAAGCCACAGGAAATTTGGGAAACTTTTCAGGTTGCAGGTCTAGGCAATATTTGAGTCTGGCAATACCAGGGGAATTAGGGGAATTAGGCTTAAATATAAGGTGCTTCAACATATTTTGAAGTGCCATTATTTGCTATGATACTGAAATGGCACTGCAATGTTAACAGTGTTAAAAAACTATGACGGAGTCATCATAAATGAGAATGCTTGAAGAGTTCTTCCCGGAATTTACAGAAAAGCTTGACGAGATCGACAAGATCTATGCAGAGAAAAGACCTGTTGATGAGAAGACGTACCAATTCCTCTGTTTTGCACTTTCCATCAAGGCAAGATCAAAGCCATGTGTCCTGAAGCATTTCAAAGGCGCACTGGAAGCCGGTGCAACGGTCAAGGAGCTTACCTACATCCTCGCGCTGACCATGAGGGAAGCGGCAGGAGCCGATGACTGCTGGACCCATGATGTCATAGGGGAATGGAAAGAGATACTAAAGGGCAATGTTTCCTGCTGCTGTGCAGGAGATGAAGACAAGTAAGGTTATATAAGCGAGGACACCGCTGACCAAGGTGTCTCTGCTTAAATGCACATGCAGGCAATTGCGTGGCCTCCACTCAATTGTTTTATATATGCAGCAATCTATGAATCTATATAATGCCTGTCACCTTTGTTATCAGCTCTGGTGACATAATAAAAGAGGAATATCACATGCCAACAACAGTTACTGTAAACTCATCCATCTGCGGTTTTACCCACAGGATAACGGGGAAACTCGAAGGCAAGAATATAGTTGTGGATATTGAATCCCCATGTGGCAAGATTAAGAGCATGTCCCACATGGAGATACCCATGATGGAAACAATGGATATCAAGGACAATTACGTGATGGACAGGGCGCAGAAAGCCCAGTGCACTCCCATATGCCTTGTACCCTCCGGCGTACTGCATGTATGCAGGATGGAGACCGGAATGCTGTCAAAATCCCTATCTAAAAAGAATGAAAGAGTAAGTATAGAGTTCAATGAGGTATGAAGCCTGAGCAGAGGCGTCGGGCTTGCAGGGCATTCTGATACCTGCTCCCGCGCCTCATCACACTCTACCGTACTCATCCTCAAGCCTTTCAATATCTTCCTCTTCTATTTGATCCCCCTTTGCTATTTCAACAAATGTGAGATTCTCATCTCCTGTATTCATGATACGGTGAACAGCATTCATAGGTATGTCTACCGAATCCCCATCTTCCACTTTGAAGCTCTGTTTGTCTTCATCAACTATCCCTTTACCTTCAACCACAAACCAATGTTCACTCCTGTGGAAATGTCTCTGGAGGGATATTTTTTCCCCCGGCATCACGGTAATGGTCTTGACCTTGAAGCCCGGGTCGTCAGATAGCACTTTATAATATCCCCAGGGCCGCTTTTCCTCCGTTTTGCGTTTTTCCAGTATCGTTTTGTAGATATTGATGTACTCTTCTGCCATCCTGTTCGCTGAATAATGCTTCATGGCAATCTCCCGGCATCTTTTGCGAGAAACAAAGCTTATCTTTTTCAGTGCATCTACAGCCTCATTAATATCATTGACCACAAATCCGTTCTCTCCATTATGTATAAGTTCAGGCATTGATCCACGGTTGTAGGCTATAACAGGCGTACCACAGGCAAACGCCTCGACTATTCCCAGCCCGAAAGGCTCATCAAAATGGACCGGATGAATCAAAGCATAGGCATTTGAAAGCAGCTCTCTTTTAAACTCAGGATCAACGTGACCTTCATAGATTATCTGTTCATTATCAATCAGATGTTTGACCTCTTTGTCGAAATATTGCATATCAGGGATAAAGCCCGCTATCCTGAGTTTCATTCCCGATTTCTTTGCTATCTCTATAGCATCCTTTATACCCTTGAACCTGTCAAGTCTCGATAAAAACAGGATGTAGTCCTGTGGCTTTTCATTGAACGGAAAGCTCTCCACTTCAATACCATGTAGTACCGTACCCACATAGTCCAGTTCAGGGCATCTGTGCGAGTCACTGATGGACACGTAGAACGTCTTTTTGTTATACTTTTTGTACACCGGCAGGATAGACCTTGAAGAAAATCCATGTATTGTCGTGACAACCGGTGTGTCCACAAGCCCGCTGTATGTAAGCGGCAGGAAATCAAAGTGGTTGTGGATTATATCGAATTCATCCGCCCTTTCGAAAACTTCGGATATATGGAGACTTTCATAGACCTTCACATTCATCTCTTTGTCTTCCTCGTAAGGTCTCGGGTAGACAGAATGCAACTTTCCTGAAGTGCTTGAATCCCCTGTTGCGAACAGGGTTACATTAATACCTTTCTTTATCAGGTTTTCCGTTAGCAGGGACACAATATATTCCCACGGGCCATATTTTTTAGGTGGTGTGCTCCATGCGATCGGAGATAACATAGCTACTCTCATTATAATTCCCCTCTCCCACAATAGGAAATAATTGATCAAATAGGCGTTAATATTTTGGACTCGTGCTCATATAGTC
Source organism: Methanolobus sp. (assembly GCF_030682845.1). Taxonomy (GTDB): domain Archaea; phylum Halobacteriota; class Methanosarcinia; order Methanosarcinales; family Methanosarcinaceae; genus Methanolobus. The sequence goes on from NZ_JAUXNK010000059.1 coordinate 20,874, forward strand.
CAGCAGATCGGATAACCGGGCAGTTGCTACAGATACATACGTATCCGCGCTTCCGTAGTAGAGGCGAACTTCTCCCTTATCAAGAATCCATCCGCACGGAAATACAACGTCATTGACGTCGCCTGTTCTCTCATAGAGCTCACGGGGTCCGAATATCCACCCTTCTGATCTGCAGATGACCTTTCTCGGGTCTTCAATATCCAGCAGTGCCAGCCCAAGGCGGTAGCTTATTTTTGAAGTAGTGGCGCGAACGCCATGATACATGATCAGCCATCCGTCATCCGTGCGAATTGGCTGGGGGGAGAGACCGATCTTATTTGCATCCCACCAGCCACCTTCACGGGCATACAGGAGAACCTGGTGCTCTCCCCAGTATATCATGTCCGGAGAGAATGATATCCATATATTGGATTTAGCATTGGATATGCTGGAAACAGGCCTGTGGAGCATCGCCCATCTTCCATTGAACCTGACAGGGAACAATGCTGCATCCTTGTTCTCAGGAGGCAATGTGGCTCCTATCCTGTCAAAAGTTTGAAAATCCTTTGTCATTGCCAGTGCTGTCAGAGGGCCGGACTCTGAATAAGCCGTGTATGCAACAGCCCACAACCCCTGTTCTTCGATATGGGTTATACGTGGGTCCTCTATACCGTACTGTTCTTCAGGATATCTCTCCGGATCAGCCGGGAATGTTGGATGATCATCTATCTTCCAGTCATCGTAACCGTTCCTGCTCCTTGCAACGGTCATATGCGAAAATCCTCTGTGGTCCTCGACCCTGACCATCAGGAGAGTTTCCCCGTTCACCAATACTGCTGCAGGATTGAACACAGAATTGGCCGGATAGGGCCAATCATCTGCTTTAAGTATAGGATTCCCATCATA
>NZ_JAUXNK010000068.1 GCF_030682845.1 Methanolobus sp.
CACAGGTATCAACCTGAATAATGCCAACAACCTGGTACTTGAAGAGAATAGCATCAAGAACATCAAGAGGATATCGGGCTCCACGTTCGGTGTTGAGATGATGCCTGCTGCAAAGGATTTCAGTGTCACGATGAAGAACAATGAGTTCGACAGTTCCGTGGACTATGATGCCTTTTCAGCTCCCGGTTACGGTCACACATATGCCGTAAATGCACAGGAACAGGATACATCGAAGTTCGCTGCATCCAACGGTGCAATGAAACTTACGGCCGAACCTTCCCAAAGCACTGCTGAGGCAGTAAATAATGCTGGTGTCACAGACTCCAGCATTTCTATTTCTAAGATCGATGGTACAACAACTGTCCTTACAGGCAGCGGAGAAACTGTATACGTAGGTGACAGTGACACTGATGCTGTGAAGGCTGCGGTCAATGCAGTTGACAACGGGACCATCACATTCGAGCAGGAAACCTATGCTATCAGCTCACCTGTGGCCCTTAAGTCAGACATAGAACTGATAGGTAACAATGCTGTGATCACAGGATACAGTATATTCACGCTAACAGATCTGGAAAATGTCACAGTCAGCGGTTTTGAGTTCATCAACCCTGATGAGGAATATCTGGACCGAGCAGGTAACAACGGTCTGATCTACATCCAGAACAGCAGTAATGCCTTTATCCGGGAGAATACCTTGCGCAATTTCAGGGATTTTGGCATATACATGGGAGCCAGCTCCACATCCGATCGCAACCAGGATATCACAATTAAGGATAATCAGTTCCTTGAATACGGTTATGCCGGAGTGATGATAGGCAAAGGAGCCAGCAATGTGACTGTTGAGGATAATCTGTTCAGGGACATTAATGTAAAAGGAATGAACCCTAACGCCTATGGTGTCGCTATCATGAAGGACAGCAGCACTTACAGATATTCAGATCACATATACATACGCAACAACACTATCGAGAACAATCCCCTCGGGGAAGCTATCGATAGCCATGGGGCAAACCACCTCTATATAGAGGACAACACTATAACAGACTCCGGGATACCCATATATATCGCCCACATCAACGCTGATGACAGATATCCGGTGCCCTTGCATCACCTGACGGTAACAGGTAATAACATTAAAGGGAATTTCGATGCAGAAGGTCTGGCTACAGGCATCCTGGTCATTGGAGCGACAAAGATATCAGGCGATATATCAAAACCTTATCAGCATGTAATTGTTTCTGGCAACACCATTGAAGATGCCGGCAACTGGAACAACGGAGATGAAAAAGCTATATTACTGGAAAACGTTGATAGTCCTGTAGTTGAGAATAATGTGTTCTCCGGTGCAGAAGGCAAATAATCTGATTAATAGTTTCCTCAATTTAGAAGCATACTACAGTAAAGAGCTTACGCTGAATTCATTTGCGTACTCTCTGTCGGCAGAACAGGTTTATGCTTTTAATGGGTACCGAATACTAAATAGAAGAACTCCGCCTTTCCCTGCCCGGGATGGCGGATCTTCATTCATTTTAAATTTATTCCTTTTAAATCCTGACTGCTTTTTAATTCCACATGATGCTCAGATATTCACATCCATTGCCCTGTAACATTCTTTCATGTCAAAGAACATTGCAAAGAGGGTCATCTGAAGCCCGGCAATGAAGAACAATGCACCAATCAAAGGCAGACTGGCAGGGATATACCATCCGGTGACCAGGCCTGATAATAGTATGTACAATCCTGTGAGCACTCCCAGTGGCAGGAATATCATCCCGAACACATAAAAAAGCACAAGTGGATGGAAATTGGTTATAGAGTACTTGACCTTAAGCCTCCACAGGAATTTCTTAAAAAGCATGACGGATACCTTGGACATGTACCTGCTGTACTTGATGCTGGACTTCTCCTCTCCATAGTGGGCAGGCATGGTGACATCCTGGGTTTTGAAACCGAAGGTGTTGAGCTTGACCAGCATGTCATTGCAATAGCCGTAATAAGTGTAGAGAGTATCGATCTCAATATTGGAAAGAGCGTGCTTTGAGATGGCGGTGTAGCCATTCTGCGGGTCCGTTATGTGCCAGTATCCGCTCCCGATCTTGGTTATCAGGCTCAGCAAGGAGTTTCCAAACAGGCGCCATGAGCTCATACCGCAGCGGAATTCATCACAGCCCAGACGATTGCCTTTTGTATAATCTGCCTTGCCTTCGATGATGGGCATCAGCAGGCTGGGCATATGTGCCGGATTCATCTGGTTGTCCCCGCCCATTACGACCATGATATCCATGTCTTCCTGAAGTGCACGCTTGTACCCGTGAAGGATAGCTGCACCCACACCCTGGTTCTTCTCATGGGTGATGACAGAGAGCCGGGGGTCATTTACCAAGTTCAGCACTTCTGCTGTGTTATCGGTACTGGCATCGTTGATGACGTATATGCGATTGACATAGCCGGGAATACCTTCAATGGTTGTGCTTATCAGTTTCTCTTCATTATATGCAGGCACTACAACGCCTATTTTATGTTTATAGAATATATCGGTGTTCTTTTCCTTGACCTTTTTAACGCTTACTTCCTTGAACTTGAACCCTGCGTTCAAGGCGTCCTTCACCAGACAGAGCTCCTCGGGCAGGCTGTCCTCAGTAAAGGTAAGGGAAGCCGTCGAGAGTGATGAGAAGGCGGTGAAGCCGATATTCTGTGAAAGGTACTTTGACAGATACTTGCCATCTGAATCAAGATATGGGGCCATATCAATCAGTGACTGTAGATCAGTGTTAATACCTTGTCCCGGGTATTCGTTGTAACCTACAACAGCATCTGCTTCCATCCACATGACCGGAGTTATGAGCTTGGGTATGGCATCAGAATCGTAGAGATCATCGGCATTTATTATAATGACCGGACCATTCCCGAATTTCTGTGAATACCTGAAAGCTGTCCGGAGTGATTCCATTTTTCCTTTATGCTTATCGTGCTTTATTACATGTGCATCCATTTTCTCAGCTATGTATGCAGTGGAATCTATGCTTCCATCGTCCACAACTACAATATTATCTACATATAGGCCTGCCTTTTTGATGACGTCATGTATGTTGGCCTCGTCGTTATAGGCAGGGATTATACCTGTAACTCCCATTTGTACTCCCCCGTTAAATATAATAAAGTACTCAAGCCCCCTTGAATACAAATTCCAGAAGTATACATGGCAACTGCTATTCAATAGCCGTAAATCCATTCCACTCCAATATACAAACATTGCTCTACGTTTATAACATTATCGTGCGTTAAGGGGTAGCAAGCATTTTATGAAAGTTTAAAAAACTACTCGATAGGACTCATAGTAAGATTTCTAAGCTTGAAAGTAATGTTCTTAAGCATTTTGTATTAGATCTTTCAAAGCACTTATAAGCAAATCCTTATCCTTTAGTGGCCAATCTGATTAATTAATGCCGCAACACGACATAATATGCGTTTTCAGAGAGCCCACAACGGTTATATTTCCATTTATTCCGCAGTATGCACTCAAAATGCGCGCAACATGAACAGTCTATTCAGACCTATCAGCCTGACGAAATCCAGCCTGTTCTTGTCCATGTCACCTGTGATGAAAAGCCAGTGATACAGACCAATATATATTGTGCTCAGACATGATCCGGATTCACATCATATGTCAGAGGGATTTTCTCCCGGTTCCCTGACGCTGATCCACAGGTGAAGGTCCCTGTAAGGCACTGTCGTGTTGTCTTCCCTGTAGAGCAGGTATTGCAGTTTCATGTCATTTCCTGTAAAGGCAGGAGAAAACGACAGAGGCATCTCCCAGGTGGCATTATGTTCAAGCGATATATGCCTGAAGCTGGATGGAATATCCATTATTTCATTATCAAGCCGCAGTTCCAGGGAATAGTTGACAGCTGCATATTCATGGTTGACGATGCCGACTATCACATCGGTGCTCTCGCCTGTTACAAGGTGGGTGTTATAGTTATCTGCCATGCCCTGCGGGCCCAGTATGTAGAACTCCGTGAACTTTTCACCTTGTTTGGGAGTTACAACCACATATACAAGAGTGATGACAGATAACAGGATCGAGATGACAAGCACAATGCTCAGGATGCGGTCAAGTTTTGACTGTGGTTTTGAGCTCATTTCATCTCTCAGGGATGTGTACATCTGCCTGAAAGGAACTGAAAAGGCATCCTCGCCTGCATTCTTTCTTCTGTAGGAAGATATCAGGGCCATGGCAAGGGTAAAGGCTGAGATCGCTACAAGCACAGGGACAAGCCGTATGCCCCAGGGAGTGTAATTCAGCCCCAGTCCTATGAGGGGGACCACTGCAATGCTCAGTCCAAAACTTAAGGCAATGCGCTCTATTCCGTCCAGGTCATCCTTAGCTGGGAAAAGGGCAGCTATCAGGGCATAGCCCGGAAGAAAGAGCACCATGGGAAGGCCGAGTAAAGTACGGATGGGACTGTTGCTCAGAAAAGGGATGAGTATGAAAAGGCCTGTCAGCAAGACAAGCGCTATGACCAGTTTGAGGTCAGCAGGCAGGGAATGTTTTGAGCTCATTTTCCTTTTTACACCAGCCAGTCGTAATCATAAATACTTCTTAATGGGGCTAAACTGCTGTTAATACAACTCAAACATTAAGAGTTTTATGCATTGTCGCCATTACGATGTTTTAATCACAGTTTGATATTTATTCTATCTGCATAATAAACCATTTCAGATAGACAGGAAGTTTTAAATAAAACTGAATTTAATAGGACAGATACTAACCTATGATATACCAAAGAGGGGTTGTTGTGAAACAACAAAAAATATTACAATCCACTTACCCGGGTCACCCGCTGAAAAGGTGTGGCATTCTATTATGCTCGATATTGATCACATTACTCCTGACATCTGCCGCAAGTGCTGTTACGAATGTCACCACCTCACCGGAGAATCCTGTTGTCGGTGATATGATCGTTATCACGGGTTACGCTGCTGCCAGCAGTACGCTTGCAGCCTACACATCATTCAGTGTGGAAGTACCTGTGAAAAACGGCTTATATGAATATGAACTCAAGAACATCAAAGTGCCTGCGGGAACTGATACTTTCTCTGTGGAAGCTGAGAATGTGTCCAATCTCGGAGTTGCGGTAAAGAAGTTTGGCAGACCGTAGTCACGCTCCACCACATCAAATTCTTCTGGATTTGCAAGCATTTCCCAGTCATA
>NZ_JAUXNK010000080.1 GCF_030682845.1 Methanolobus sp.
AACATTTTATTAAGAGAGAATCTTGATATTGCTTTTCCGCCCTGTTCGTATGACCTGATTTTGTTTTCTAAAGCCCAATTATAGACGAACCTGCATGCGCCGAAATGCTGGAAGAACGATTCTTCCTGTTCTTTTGTAGGGTACATTCTATACTTGCAGGCTTTTAACATACAATACCTATATATGAATTTAACGCATATATATTTTGTGTTAAGTTACAAAGGAACTTCGTTTTGGAGAATAGACGTAATTCATCCACCTGTTTCATTTCAAAGAAATGAAACAGGTGGTCTTCTTACTCCATTATTATAAAATAAACATTGAGCCTGCGCCTATGCGCACATAATCCATCGGGACTCTCTGAGCAATGTAATTCCCGAAAAGTATGGCTATGCCCTCCGTCAAAGCAAACGCCAGCATCACTCCAGCAAGCAGTGATGTATATCTGTGCGTTTTCATGGAAAGGACCAGCACTGCAAGCTGTGTCTTATCTCCGAGCTCCGCAAGCCCTATCAGCAGAAAAGGAAGCAGTATGTCCTGGATCATTCTATGCAGAGATACCGGTATTCGGATATATAAATTGCCAGGACTATCCAATGAATGATTGAGTATTCACAAGTAGTAAGGAAACCTGATTCCTTATAAATATAAAAAAGGGTTGTGGTGAAAGACAAAAAGGCTATATATAGATACTAACTAACCGATATCCTACTACTCTCAGGAAAGAAGGAAGTAAAAGTGTGAATGAAAAAGGCATAGCAGAAACTAAGGTCTTCAAGTATGCAGACAAGGAGAAGATCACCAGCGGAGTTCCCCAGTTAGACGAGATACTCCATTCCTTCCGCCTGGGAGATAATGTGGTATGGGAAGTAGAGGAGCTTGAAGACTACAGATATTTTGCCGGCAGGCTCATTTGTCAGGCTATCAGGTCCGGTTATAAGTGTGTTTACGTACGATTCGCACCTCATGATCCCATCCTTGAGGCAATGGAAGGACTTGAGGTAGTAAAAATAGACCCTGGTAACGGCTTTGACTATTTCAGCAGCCAGGTCCACAGGATGATAGAATACTACGGCGAGAAGGCATACTACGTATTCGATAATCTTTCCTCGCTTATGGTTGAATGGGCCACTGATGAACTGGTAGCTAATTTCTTTAAGGCTACATGTCCCTACCTGTTTGAACTTGAAACAATAGGATATTTCTGCCTCACCAGGGGAAAACATAGCCATTCGACAGTAGCCGGCATCAGGGAAACCACGCAGGTGCTTATTGACTATTACCATATCAATGACAGGGCATATATACATCCCCTGAAGGTCTACGACCGTTATTCACACAGCATGTTCCTGCCTCACCTGATAACAGATGAGGGATGGGAACCTATATTCGATAGTGGAAAGGCTGCTATCATATCCTCAGGAGACCGCAGGAAAGTGCTCCGTGCAGGCAGCCGCGGCACAGCTCCCTGGGATACAGTGTACACAAAACTAAGGCTCCATTATGAGATGGGAATGCTGGATGCCATCCCGGGACCAGAGATAACCGCGCTCAAGCAGGAGCTTTCGAGGATGCTCATCGGTGAACACCCCCGCTTCAGCCATCTTGCAGACACCTACCTGACATTAGAGGACCTGCTCAGTATAAGGGACAGGATGATAGGTTCCGGACGCATCGGAGGGAAAGCTGTTGGAATGCTGCTCTCACGCAGCATAGTCCTGAGCAGCGATAATAAAGACGCATTCTCAGAGGTAATTGAACCGCATGATTCATTTTACATTGGTTCGGACGTCTTTTTCACTTTCATGATCAACAACGACCTGTTCCGCCTCAAGGTCAGGCTATCTGACAGCTCCAGCATGACAAAGGAAGAATTCGAGGGGGTCGAGAAAAGATTCCTTGATGGCAAATTCCCGGAAGATATAACGGAACAGTTCAGGGACCTGATGGATTATTTCGGACAGGCACCCATCATTGTCAGATCAAGCAGTCTGCAGGAAGACAGTTATGGGAATGCTTTCGCGGGCAAATATAAAAGCGAGTTCTGTGCCAACCAGGGAGGGCCGGAAGAGCGTCTTGAAGCGTTCATGCATGCTGTCAAGCTTGTTTATGCCAGCGCCCTTAACCCGGATGCTCTTGCTTACAGAAGGACCAGGGGACTTCACTACCAAGACGAGCAGATGGCAATACTGGTGCAGCGTGTGTCCGGTGTGCCTTACAAACAGTACTTCTTCCCTGCACTTGCAGGTGTTGCATTCTCAAGGAATCTCTTCCGGTGGACAAAGCGCATAGACCCCGGAAAAGGATTGATAAGGCTTGTCTTCGGACTGGGAACAAGAGCTGTTGACCGTGTCGGACGGGACTATCCCCGGATGATCGCTGTCAGCCACCCGGCGCTCCGCCCGGAAGCTGGCACAAAGGTGATCAAATACTCTCAATGGGATGTGGATGTCCTGGACCTGGAAGAGAGAAAGCTCATAACCATACCTTTCAGCGACCTTGCAAAAGATTGCAATTATCCGGCTCTCAGAATGTTTGTTTCAGTCATGAATGACGGATATCTTACAGATCCTTACACCAACGCAATAGACTGCTCACAGGAAATGGTGCTCACATTCAACAACCTGATAAAGAACACCAAATTCGTTGATATCATGGGGCAGGTACTCAGAACAGTGGAAGAAGTCTACGAACAGCCGGTTGACATAGAATTCACAGCATCCGCCGACCAAAAGGGAAATGTGAGGATCAATATAGTCCAGTGCAGGCCCATGACAACACCCGGGGGCAGTGAGCAGATCACTGTGCCAGACAATATAAAGGAAGATAATGTACTGTTCAGGTCCAACATGCTCATAAACGAAGGAAAAGTGGAAAATATAGAGTACATTGTGTACATAGATCCACAGGCATATGAAGTGGCAGACATGGATACTAAAAGATCGATAGGGAGAGTTGTCGGCCGCATCAATGAAAAGATAGGTGGTATGGGAGCTTCATTCATACTTATGGGACCTGGCAGATGGGGGAGCAGCAATATCGAACTGGGCGTCAATGCGACGTATAGTGAAATAGACCGTACTTCCCTGCTCGTGGAAATCGCGCGTGAGAAAGCAGGCCACACCCCGGAGGTTTCCTATGGGACTCATTTCTTCCAGGATATCGTGGAGGAAGAGATCATCTATATGCCTGTATATCCCGACACGAAAAAATCAGGCTTTAACGAAGCTTTCTTCAAAAATTCAGAAAACATGCTTACAGACATGCTGCCGGACCAGGAGCGATTCAAGGAAGTGGTCAAAGTGATCAATGTCCATGAAGCATCAAGCGGAGCTCATGCGGTAGTGATAGCAAATCTCTGTGAACAGGATGCTATCTGTTACCTTGAGAAACAGGCAGGCACCAGGACATGGAAACTTGACAAGCTAAAAGGCCAGTGGCACTAAAAAAAGAAATCCACAAGGGATATTAATCTACGAATTTGATACCAACATCTTTCATGTGGTTGCGTATAGCCACATTGACAAGCAGCGGTGTGATTGATTCCACCATGGAAGAGGTTTCTATGGGGCCAATATCCAGAGGCCGCATTCCGGGAATGGCTTTGACAAGACCAAAGACGATGTTCTTCGAATGCATGCTATTCCCGCACACGCCGACATCGTAATTTAGTTCGATGTCAAGGTTGGCAAGCTTGGCCGCAGGAACATTATGGAATGCAGAGACCAGCTCAGTTCCTTCCGGAAGCAGAGGAGCTATTTCCTGTGCAGCGCTTCCTGCAGGAGGAGTGACATAACAGAAATAGTCTGCTTTGTAGTCTTCCCGGGAATTTGTCGATATCTCTAAGGGAACTCCATCCGGAACAATGATACAGCGATCTTTTTCCATTGGCACTACCACGGATATGACAATCTTACCGGCAAGTCCGGGTTTTATCTGCTCGATTGTAGAAGCTATCTGACCATATCTTATAGCAAGGAGCACTACATCGGCTTCTGAGGCTGCCTTTGCATTTACATCACCTGTTATGTCTGCCTTATAGCCATATTCTTTCAGTATAGCATTATATTCGGCAGCTTTGGTCCGGGCCTTTTCCTGTTCTCTTGAACCGACTATGACCTGATGTTCCTGCCCCCACCGAAGGGCAAAACCTTTACCAATGCTGCCTGTGCCGCCTATTATTGCAATCTTCATGATAATCCCATCTACAGCAATATAAACAATATAAACTACCCGACCTAGAATGGAAGGAGATATATGGCCTGTGACTTCAGGCCATATAAATGTTGCTTAATTAAATTATATTGCAGGGTTGGATCCAGGAAGGATCAGATCCATCCACGGTCTTTCATTGCAACTACAACACGCTCAATGGCAACTACATAAGCAGCTGTCCTCATATCGATGTTGAATTTCTGTGATGCCGCATAGACTGCCTTGTATGCCTCGGTCATCTTCCTGTCCAGACGGGTGTGGACCCTGATCTCACTCCAGTAGTACATGTAGAAGTTCTGGACCATCTCGAAGTATGATACGGTTACCCCACCTGCATTACAGAGGAAGTCAGGAATAACATGAATACCCCTCTGGAAGAGTATCTCATCTGCTGCGGGTGTTGTCGGGCCGTTTGCAAGTTCTGCAACGATCTTGGCATTGACCTTGTGAGCATTCTTCTCTGTTATCACGTTCTCAAGAGCTGCAGGTATAAGTATGTCCACAGCAAGCTCAAGGATAGCTTCATTGCTGACAGGTGTTGTGTTTGGCAGTCCTGCAACTGACCCGGTCTTTACCTTGTGCTGATTTGCAGCCTCAGGGTCAATACCGTCCATGTTCATGACACCGCCTCTGCTGTCGCTTACAGCTATGATCTTGCAGCCGAACAGTTCCTTTGCGAGTTTTGCTGCGAAGTACCCGGCATTACCGTATCCCTGAACAGCTATCCTGGCATCCTTAAGCTCGATACCGAGCACTTTGGCCGCCTCACGGATTGTGTAGAGACCTCCTCTTGCAGTTGCGTCTCCCCTTCCAAGTGAACCGCCCATTGTCAATGGCTTACCTGTGACAACCCCGGGCTGGTTGAATGAGGAAATCTTTGAGAATTCATCAACCATCCATGCCATGATCTTCGGGTTGGTATACACATCAGGTGCAGGGACGTCTTTTCTCGGACCAATTATCTGGGCAATGCTGGCTATATACTTGCGGCTGAGGCGCTCAAGTTCGCCATCGGACATTTCCTTGGGGTTACAGATAACTCCTCCTTTACCGCCACCCAGTGGAATGTCTACTACTGCGCATTTCCAGGTCATCCATGCAGCAAGTGCCCTTACTGTGTCGATGTTCTCTTCTGGATGGAATCTGATACCACCCTTTGTGGGACCTCTGGCATCGTTATACTGTATCCTGAAACCTTCAAACACTTTGATTGTGCCGTCATCCATGCGAACGGGAAGAGTGACACGCAGTTCGCGCATCGGGTGCCTGAGCATTTCATGTACGCTTTCATCCAGCCCAAGAATAGTAGCACATTTTGCTAACTGTTTTCTTGAATTTTCAAATGGGTTTTCTGTGGACATTGGTCTACCTCTTTACGTGCGATATATATGTTGAAATAAGGTGGATAGTAACCTACTTCTAAGTATAAGATGCTTTCTACCAACCTCCGCCAAAAAAGATAACAAAAAAACAGCAGTATGATAACGTTTTTAATTGCCATTATGAATTAAGGACCATATAAATAGCAGACCAAACAAATATATTTCTTCAGACGGTTGCAGAAAAAAAGGACAATATAGGACATCAGTCCTCTTCTTCAAGAAACTGAACAATATCAGTCACAGTAAGCTCCCCCCTTGCAACACGCAGCACTGACGGATATATATAGGCACAGTCATCGATCTTGTTCCACCGTTCTTCGCCCACAGTATTCACTATATCAGCCATGACCCTTCCGCACCTTGCACAATACCTGTTCTCACTTTCTACTCCGCACACAACACATTTCATAGAAAAACCTCTTTCTGCATAAAATACCATTTTAAAACTGTGTGATGATACTATATAATAATGACCGGCTTATAGTAGCAAGCCCACAAATGATTCCTGAAGTGGTTTTATCGTACACATTTAAACACTGCAGCGTCACATTAATATTAAAATAATCATTATTGAGCAACATAACCAAATTACATTAACGAGGTAAAGCGTGCCTGATGAACTATTCGATCTGAAAGTGGGATACACATCTTTTAGGAATCCTATTGCTCTTGCCCCAATGGGCGGCATGACTGACAGCAAATTCACAAACCAATACGCTGCAGATGCAGGGCTTGTAGTGCTCGGAGGTTACAACCTTGATGCCATGACACAAGCAGCAGCTTCACAAATGGTGGCAAGAGGAAGAGAAGAGTTCATTTCAGAGAATCCGATGAAGCTCATTGAAAAAGAGATAAGATCGATCATAAATGGCAGTACGGTTGCAGTCAATGTAAGGAGCACCACAATCGAACCTCTGGTGGAAGCTGCAGCCATTATCAGAGATAACGGTGCCATTATTGAACTGGATGCACATTGCAGGCAGAAGGAAATGACCGATATCGGTGCAGGGCAGGCACTGATCCACGAAATTCCAAGACTCACTGAATGGATCAGGAAGATCAAAGAAACGGGTGTTGTGCTCTCAGTAAAAATTAGAGGAAATGTGATTGATGATGCAGCACTTGTAAAAGCCATTGAGAATGCAGGAGCGGACATACTGCACCTCGATGCAATGAAAGAAGGCGCAGGAGCGGACCTTAAGCTCATAAAGGAGATACGTGACTCCACACGCATGTTCCTTATTTGTAACAACTCTGTTACCAGTACCGATAGCGCAAAAGAGATGTTTGCCAGGGGAGCAGACATGGTTTCGGTAGCACGCGGAGTCCTGGGTGATTCCGGTCTCATCAGCAGACTTGTTGCGGATATCTCAGCCACCCAGAAAGAGGCGGGATGGTATAATGCACCCAAGCATGTGTGCAGAGGAGAGGGCGACCTGCGCGGACTTGCATTCTGCTGCCTGCCGGTCAAATCATGTCCGGTACACAGCAACATAAAGAAACTTGGGCTTACCGCGCAGCAATTTGCCGATATGAAAATTGACTTCGCAAAGGGCACTATGCTTGAATATGGCGATAGCACATGTTTTGGGAGCCTTGTATGGTGCTGCAAGATATCCAAACCATGCTTCCTCAGGGATGGCGTGCTTGAAACCCTGGGTCTCTCAGATACAGAATACATGCGCCTTAAAAGAGAACTTGGGGATTATATCATTGGACAGGCTAACAAGTCCTCACATGGTCCTAAAAATGGATGAGATCCCAGCCTTCACTATCAAGAAGGGAGACTATGGCCCTTCATCATATGTTGCGCGCTGTGCCCAGCTTGCAATGTGTCTGGAAGTCTCAGCATCCCCAAAGCCTGGAAATATCGACAGACATGACGATTATGCTGATACGCGCTATGAGCACTTCCTTGCCTCTGCAGTAAGCATATATCCCGTTATAGAGGAAGCGTCAAAAAATATACAGGGTACTGGCAAATATATAAAAGCTGCCGTCTCAGAGAGCGTAAACTGGCACAAAGGAGGAAATACCCACTTTGGCGCCATCATCCTTCTAGTACCGCTTGCCATGGCCGCCGGAAAGATACTTTCGGAAAAGGAAACTTTCACTATCCCAGAACTGACCGCATGTGCACACAGCATAGTGAAGGAGACAAGCACGGAAGATGCTGTTGATTTGTACAGCTGTTTCGGGATTTCAGGAGTGCGTGTCAATCCGGTGGAAGAGTTCGACCTTCAGAAAGACAGTGCTGTAGCAGATCTCAAAGAAAAGCATGTCAGCCTGTATGATCTGATGGTGATTGCACAAGGCTATGATATGATAGCAAGCGAATGGACTTCAGGGTTTATCAGATGTACAGAGTGTGCAGAGATGATCACAAATGGAATGAAAGGCAAACTTCCAGGGCTTGCTGCTGATATTAATGATATCATTGTATACACATTCCTGAGCATCCTGTCCCGGAACGAGGATACATTCATTACCACTAAATCCGGCGCTGAAACCGCACTTTACGTATCAGGCCTTGCCAGAACGATAATTGAAAAAATCGAAAATTTGCATGAAGTACATAAGATATATAATAGTGAACATGAATTTGATATTATAAAGCCACTTATAATAGAAATGGACAGGGAACTCCTGCAAAGGAAGATCAATCCGGGATCTACTGCTGATATAATCATAGCAGGCTTATTCATCGCGTTGCTTGGAGGAGTTAGGTACTAATGCTGGGAAAAAATATCAATCTGGACGATTTTGGCATATATGACGGGATATGTGAGACCATAGTCACAACATGCAAGGGATGGACACCAAACGCAGCGCCCATGGGAATCATTCGCAGGAATGATAAACTCTATGTGCGACTTTTCAAAGGCTCCAAGACGTATGAGAATGTGCTGGCTGAAAAGTTCCTTGTCGCAAACATCACCCATGATCCGATGATTTTTGCACTTTCCACATTCACTAACCTGGATGATTCTGTTTTTGAACAGACAGCACATGAAAACCATACAATGTATCCTTTAAGGGATGCGCAGAGCTGGGTTGCCTTTGAGTGCATTAACGCAAAAATAACATCTGAAGCCATGGTAGCTGAGCTTGTGCCAATCCATGCCCGTCTGAACAAATGCAGAATAAAAGCGCCTAACAGGGGTTTCTACGGAGTTATAGAAGCCTGCATACATGCAACCAGATACCAGCTTACAGGTGATGAAAAATATCTCAAGCTTATCAAAGCATACGGAGAGATCGTGGAAAAATGCGGAGGAGAGGTTGAAAAAAATGCTTTGAAGAAAGTCTATGAGTTCCTGTGAGAAGGCTTATTAGTTTTTTGCTTAAACGGTTTCCTGTTTCAAAAGTTTCACAAAATGCTTTTTCGCCTTCTTCATGTGACCTGCAAACATCTGCTTAACAACGAATGATGGAGGAGTTTTACAACCTCCAGGGCATGTTTTTCCCTGCCGTATGGCGTCCAGGACAGCTTCCACGCTTCTTTGGGAAACATCTATCTCAGTATAGGACCTGCCTACCATCAATGCCTCATGTGCATCACTGCCACCTACCTGTGGAATATTCAGTTGTTCTGCAGCTTTCCGGGCTTTATAATTGGGACCGTCTGTCAGGCAACGAGAATTGAGAACTTCCACTGCATCGATGTCAAGCCCCTCCACATAACCTATACCATGCGATGTCATCTTAAATGGATGAGGTATGATCACAACAGCTCCCTGTGCCCGTGCTCTTTTAATAGTCTCTTCCGGACTTAAGCCGGGTTCGATCTTTTCTTTAATTCCCAGGACCAGTATGTGACCTTTTGAAGAACTTACCTCGATCCCTGGAATGACTATCTGCCCGGAGCCGATCTCAAGCGCCCTTTTAGCACATGCTATGCCACCTTCAATGGAATCGTGGTCACAGATAGCAAAACCATCAAGCCCATTCTTGGAGGCACATTCCAGAATATCATCAAGGCATGAGTTGCTGTCCTTTGAAAAAAGCGAATGTACATGAAGATCGAATCGCATGATAGCATGTAAGAGCCTGGGATTTATAAAGATTCTTATATTGCAGGCAGGCAATTATGCAAAAACAATCGGAAAGGTTAAGCGAACGGGAAGATAGAAGTTTTGGTTGGTTGGGTGGTTGGATAGGATTGGTGGTACATAGAGAAGTTACCCGTTCGCATGGGTACAAACAACATTATAGGATATATATCTTGCGTATAGAACATAGCATAAATTATGAAGACGATGAGTGTTCTTTTACAAATGAGCGTGCCTTATTTATCACAGCATCCCGGGCTTCAAGGTCGATATCTATCGAATCCCCGTAAGAGATATTATGAACCACACCTTCCTGAAATAGCCAGGAAACCATGGACATCCCTTCTTCTGATAGCGGGAGCGAGATATGTATCCTTTCCCATTTGGGCAGGTGATTACGCAACTCCGCTTTCAGGATCTCCAGGCAAAAACCTTTTTTAGCCGAGATAGCCACCGGATTGGGCGTAAGATACTCAAGTGCTAACATACGCTCACTCAACTCCTCCTTTGTAAGCATATCAGCTTTATTGAAAGCTGTGACAATCTCCACTTCCTGTAGTTGCTCCCACATCGTTTCATGTGACGCCAGGAGTTTCCTGCGGATAGTTTCAACGGGCTCGCTCGAGTCCACCACCAGCAGGACTACGTCAGCAAGGAAGATCTCGTTCAGCGTTGAACGGAACGCATCTACCATCCAGTGAGGCAGATCCTCTATGAAACCCACAGTATCGGTCAGTAACACGTTCCTGCCTTCCACATCAAGGGACCTTGTGGTGGGCACCAGGGTGGTGAACATCATATCCTTTACCTGGACATCTTCCTTAACGAGAGAATTGAAAAGCGTGCTTTTGCCTGCATTGGTATAACCTGCCAGGGCTACAAGTGAGAAGCCTTTTGAATGTCTCAGGCTGCGTAGGGAATCCCTGTCCCTTTCCATGCTCTCCAGTTCATTCTTGATGCGGTTGATCCTGTTCTTTACATCCTGGGCATATGAGTTCTCATAACCTCCAAGGCCCATGAAACCCGGCCTTTCTTCCTTCTTAAGGATAGAGATAATTGTCCTTGCCCTTGGAAGCTCGTACTCAAGCCTTGCAAGCTCCACCTGCAGCTTGGAGCGAGGAGTCGTAGCACGGGTAGCGAAAATCTCAAGGATGAGCTGGAACTTATCAATAACTTCCCGGCGACACGTCTCAGAGATATTGTATATCTGCATCGTGCTCAGAGGATTATGGAAAATTATCTTGTCCGCGTTCAGGCCTTGCACTGCCTGGGCCAGTTCCTCCACCTTTCCCCTGCCTACCTGGTATCTGCTGTCGGGATGTCTTGTCTGGATCATTTCGGCAACGACAGTGTAACCCGCCGAGTGGGCAAGCTCTTTTAACTCAAGCATCTGGAGCTCGTTCTTGTGCTCGTCACTGCGGGGATCATTTCTCTTTACCAGGATAGCGCGTTTCATAACAATGGAGTATTGTCATTAAAGATATAAGGGATTAGATGTCCAGCTCCCTGAGAAGAAGCTTCCTGGCACTTAGGGATATGTGGTGCGCAAGTTGCATGCAGAGTCTCTCGCTAAGAGATTCTTCGTACTTGAAATTGCCAGAGAACATACTGTCTATGAGCCACTGGGGTTTATTATACATGTCTCCCGGCTCTGTGACTATTGTACCTCCAAAACGGATCTCTGAGACCGTCTCTTCTATCATGCGCACCACAAAGGGTACATCCGGCGCTGACTCGCTCCTGAAGGAGCGGACATTCACCTGGTTGACTTTTTCTATATGGTCGGCAGTGACTGAAGCAGCAACTGCCGCACAGACCATCAAATAGTATCCATCGATCTTATGACGGCCAGAGATATCCACTGCGATTATGTCAAACATTTTTTGAAGGTAGAGTAAGTATTGTATATAAGCATAACATCAAACACACTTTCACACAGAATATATGCTGTACCCATGTTCACATTTTAATCCTGCCGATATCGACATAGGCAATTGTGCCTCTGTCTTCGACTGCATACAACATCCTTTTCCTGACGCTGTTTGCAAGCCGTACAGCCCTGGACATCACAGGCAGCATGAACACATGGTCCCAGGGAATGGCATGGACCAGATATTCGGAGTGAGGCATCTTCCCGGTGAGGCTGACCTGCGAATATACCCTGAAATGTGTACCGAACTTGAATCCGGTCTTTGGGACAAGCCCACTGTCTCTGATATCTGCATACGCCCTGTACTTGCGCAGGAAATCCGGCTCAATAGAAGAAGCCACGCCTGAAAAACCATCGATGTCAAGGATCTTCCCAGTCTCGCTGCTCCCTATGCTGATGCAGCTGCGCTCCATCAGGTAAGCGGACTCCACCAGGGACAACTGCAGACGCTCATCATCAAGCGGCTTGCCGTAAAAGCCGGCCTGGTGCAGATGCTCTGAAGAAGCTGCATCCCATACAATGACACGATCTTCTAGCAGAGTAGACCTGACTGGATTTTCCGGAACGGAAATGCCCTCCATCCCGCCCTTTATGTTCACTTTCCGCACTTCATAATATGTAAGGTCGCTCTCTTCATCGACTATTGCCAATACCATCTGCTTATGAACATTATCAGCAGCATTGAGGGATGTGAACAGGTCAGGAAGCGGCATGGGTATGCGCTCTGACCTTACATAGACAAAACTCTTTGCAGGAGTCTTACCGGGGTGCCCGCCTCTTGGGTAGACCCTGAAATCTGTAACGCTTGGCTGGACATAGAAACCTCTTTCCCGAAGGTCCTTGTAAACAATGTACTTCAATTCAAATTGCTGCTGCATCTTGGATGCTTCAGTGAAGAACTCCTCAAATCCCATGATCCTGCTCTGGGATTCTATATCCAGTTTCTTCTTGTAAAGGAGATACGCTGCCTCAACAAGTGTCAGTTCGAGATTATCACCTTTGGGACGTCCGTAATATCCTGTATTATAAAGCTCATTTATTGCCTGCTTGCCTGCAAGGATACGGTCCTTTACGAGTTTCCCTATCAAAAATGTCACCAGCTGAATTAGAAAATAGCTACAGGGTCCAGATATAGGACAAGCTATTTAACCGTGATGGGCTACCCCGCCAAGAGCGCTGTTATGACACCCGGTTAAGAGAGGCACAAAAGAGTTAACCATACAGAAAGCATCTGAAATATAGAAACTTTAGCGTAAAGTGAAGGAGATGAAAGAATGGAAAACCCACTTCAAGTGATAATAGATACTGACCCGGAGCTGGCCGGTCTGATTGGAAAGACACGTGAAACTGCGCTCTCTCAAGGTGCCATCCCCCTCAAGTATAAATTTCTAATTGCCATGGCCCTGGATGCTGCTGAGGGTGCAGCTGACGGAGTAAGAATGCTTGCCATGCAGGCGATGAGCGAGGGAGCTACAAAAGAGGAGATAATGGAAGCTGTCAGGATAGCCCAGTACATCACAGGAGTGGGTAGTGTCTACACCGCTGCAAATGGCCTGAAAGGCATATTGTAACTGACATATCAATGTCATATAGGAGGTTTCTACCAGGGGGGATATTGGTACTTGTAAATGCTTTAAAGATTCAGGCCTTCATAATAATTAAATATCCGGACAGTTAATACTTAATAGTGTAATAGAAAAGTATTAAAAAGAGGTAAAAAAAATGGGACTTTTTGGCGATTTTAGAGATTTTCTGTACGAATATAAGGTAATACCACTAGCAATTGCTTTTATAATAGGTCTTGCGGCGACTGCTCTTGTGAAATCCTTTGCAGAGAACATAATTATGCCTGTCATCACTCCGTTCATAGCTGACGGCGCATGGAAAACAGCAACTTTAGCACTTGGCCCTATTGTGATCAGCTGGGGTGCATTTATAGGAGAATTGGTCAATTTCATTATAATTGCATTTGTGGTATTCATCATTGCAAAAAAAGTCTTAAAAGAAGAGAAAGTAACCAAAAAATAATCTTAAGTGCTTTTGCCTTTGATCAATATAGTGTCTTGATGAGCTTATCAAGACATTTTATATTTTAGTAACTACTTATTTTATCCAAATAATATATTTATCTATTTATTTATGTTTTGTTGCGTTTCAACTCTCTGCATTACTATGACTTCTCAGAAAGTAAGACTATAAAGAGTAGTAAAGTATATGCATCGCTCCTTACGGATTGAGCAGCCATATATAATAGTTCAGCAAGGCTGCAAAAGATACCCATGCAAGGTAGGGCATAAGCAACGCTCCGGCTAGCCGCGATATCCTGTAGAACAGCCAGATAGTTGCTACGATAGCAAACCAAAGGAATACGATCTCGATCATTCCCAGCAGGGGCGAACGCAGGCCGAAGAACAGCACGGACCAGAGGAAATTCAGGAACAGCTGAATCCCGAACACACCCATTGCCAGCCGGACATCGCGCCGTTCCCAGCCGTTCATCCATACCAGGTATAAAGACAGACCCATGAGCAGGTAAAGGAAAGTCCATACCACGGAGAACGTCCAGTCCGGAGGCACAAAGGGAGGCTTTTCTAGAGTTGCATACCAAGTGGGGATTGCAGAACTTGTGAATATAGCGCCAAGCAGCCCTGCAACCTGACATATGATGACCGATGCGATCAGTTTCCTCCAGTCAATATTCCCAAAGCCCAAATGCGATCCTCCCATATACAATTCTGATCGTTTTCTATATATCATTCCCGGTAAAGTTTTAGCAGATAAGCGCTAATTATCTTCCGGGTAGATATATGGCTGACATATCAACTCTGGCAGCAGATATCCAGTCAGGGGGATTCCTGGCACTTATAATCATCCTTGCACTATGGGAACTTATATGGAAAGGCATTGCCCTCTGGAAGGCTGCGAAGAACGAGCAGAAATACTGGTTCATTGCAATGCTGATAATCAACAGCTTAGGGATACTGCCGATATTGTATATATTCGTGTTCCAGAAAGGGGAGAAGAGAATATGAGCAGCCAATTCCTCCAAGACCCTGTTACGGATTAAGAACATAATAGGAATCGGCATAGTAGGAATCAGTATTGTGGGCCTCTGCTTCAGGCGATGTGTCATAGTTTGGGTTGTTATAATTAGACATTTTATAACCCGGTTTGACCAGAACTATTTTCTTTGATACCACTGCCATACCGGTTCCGCCTGCCTGTGATTCAGCTTCCTGATAATTAAAGCCCACAGAATCAGTTGCACCATCAATAGAAGCCACCGTCCCTATACTTTCAGGCACCGCATATCCACGGCTTTCATCCTTGATGAGATCATATCCTACTGTGAACTCAACCTTCCCGTTTGAGTCTGTCCAGTCATCCAGTTCTGTCTTGCTGTCGCCATACGGAGATATGCCCATATATTTAACCGACATGAAATGCACCTTTTCACCAACTATCGGCTTTCCATTCTCATCAAGCACAAGCACTTCAATAATGGCTGTAACATGAATCGGTTTCCCTTTAGCTGGTTCCAGACAGCCACTTGAGACCATTGACAATAAAAAAATCAGGAGGATTAGATAAAAGATGGTGTTTTTCTTCATGGATGTAGTTCCTGCGAATGTAGCTAAGTTCTCTTTTTAAACTGATAATTAATCTTCTTTTATGAATTTATTAAGCTTTCTATTTGTCAAGACAAATTCTTTTCCCCTGATAAAAACAGACATAATATACCCAATTTCTGGTGAATGGATACAATGCACTCATCGTTCCTTCATCACAAATTCCACAAAACTCCCCGCGAACTCCCTGTACGAGCTCGCCACCAGATGAGCATAGCAACCTAAAGTATTGTTCACCGTCAGCCCGTCCCAGCCGTCAATGATGCCGGTACCCCGGGAAAGCTTGATGGAGAACTTCGCATCTTTGGGAATATCGGTGACCTCAGAGTGATGGAATTCATGGCCGCGGAAGGAGTTACCCATCTTGCCGATGACTGTGTCCATGGCAAGGGAACCGATATTGTAGCTGACCACACGCTTGTGGCCCATGAGAGTGTGGCCGGGGAGTGCTCCCACCATCTCATGGGTGGATTCCGGCATTTCGGCCATGTGGTATGTGCCCTTGCCCTTGACACCGGTGGTCAGTTTTTCCGTGAGGTACATCAGGCCGCCGCATTCTGCATAGATGGGTAGGCCAGAGCGGGAAACGGTGAGTATGTCCTCGCGCATGGAGACGTTATCTTCAAGATCAGCCGCGAAAAGCTCAGGGTAGCCGCCGCCGATATACAGGCCATCAACATCCGGGAGTTTTCTGTCGTGTATGGGGCTGAAATACCGGAGGTCTGCGCCCGCAAGCTGTAACAGCTCCAGATTGTCATGGTAATAAAAGTTGAATGCCTCGTCCAGAGCTATACCGATGACAGGGCGCTCACCACCAGTTCCTTTGGCCAGGAAGGCCGTATTTGCGGTTTTCTCCAGAGGCTGGGCATTGTGCGCAATCTCCAGCAGGCGGTCAATATCCACGCCTTCTTTTATCGTATCCCTGATGAATGTGATGCGCTCATCAAAATTATCAGCCCTGCGCCGTTCCTCGATGGCAGGGACCAGGCCCAGATGCCTCATGGATATCTTCATGGAACCGTTGCGGTGGATTACCCCGATCACAGGAATGCCGGTGTAGAACTCTATAGCTTCTTTAGCTTTTGTGGCATGTCTCGGACCGCCGATGTTGTTAAGGATGACACCTGCGATATGCACATCCTTATCAAAATCCTTAAAACCGTTTACAAGGGCTGCTGCAGAACGAGTGATGCTCCTTGCATTGATGATCAATATGACAGAGCACTTGAGTATCTTGGCAATCTGTGCCGTGCTGCCGACATCTGTGAAACTGTCAAAGCCCTCAAAAAGACCGCGGACACCTTCAATGACAGCAATGTCAGCTTCTCCGTCTACCTCGCATCCATGGATGAATACATCCCTGACACTTTCTTCTTCCATCAGGAAACCATCCATATTACGAGCCCTCCGCCCGGTTATTTCAGAATAGTAGCTGGGATCTATATAATCAAGCCCTACTTTGAAAGGTTGGACGTTGTAGCCGGCCTCGGTAAGAGCTGCAAGCAGACCGATAGTTATTGTAGTCTTGCCCGAAGAGGAACTACCTGCAGACAGAAGTATCCGGGGTATTTCCTTGAATGCCAGTGCCGGAAGCTCACTTGCTTCAGGGTTCTTATCTGTGGGAGAGGTTTGCTGCATGACTATCCTATTTTGATATAAACGGACCTTTATCTTGTAAGCTCCCTGAGCCTTTCGTCATCCAGTGAACCGGGGAGGATAGACTGGTTGTTGAACATTATATCTTTTGCAAGGTTCCTGTACACCTGTGCAATGTCTGATTTTGGAGCTTTCTCAAGTACTGAAAAGCCATCCCTCTCACAGTCCTGGACTATCTGCTCCTTAGGTATGAAAGCCACCAGCCTGCTGCCTATCTCTTCGGAGAACTTTCGCACGATTTCTTCCTCACGGGTTACGCTTCTTGAATTGCAGATTATGCCGGACAGGGGCGTGTCTATTTTGGCAAGGCCCTTGCAGATATTATTCGCTGCGTAGAGGGGCATATATTCCCCGGATGTGAGGACGTAGGCTTCAGTGACCAGTCCCTTGCGTATGGGTGCCACAAAGCCGCCACATACGATATCCCCGGGGACGTCATAGATTATGAGATCCATATCGTTCATAGAGGGGCATACTTTCTGCAGCTTCTGGATGGCGACAATAATACCCCTGCCTGCACAACCAATACCCGGCTCAGGTCCGCCTACCTCTACGCATTTTACTCCGCCGTATCCCTCAAAGACTATATCCTTTTCGTTCACATCGAGATGCTGCTTCAGAAGATCGAGAATTGTCGGTATCCTCCTGCCTCCAAGCAGGGTGATGGATGAGTCGCTTTTAGGGTCGCATCCGATTATCATTACCTTATAGCCTTCATCGGCGCATGCAGCAGCAACATTTGAAGCTGTGCTGGATTTGCCGATACCGCCTTTGCCGTAGATTGCTATCCTTTTCTGGTCCTTCATTTCGATCACCTTGATACTTGACGATAATCATTTGGCATTAATATTATCTTCCGAGCATATCCTTTGCAACTTCACGCAGGGTCGCACCGAATTCGGACTCGACTATGTGATTGACGCCGAGAGTTTTTGGGTGGAGATCTATTTCCACGATGACGTGCTGATGGCCCATCTCTTTCAGAGGCAGGACCTGCCTTGGCCCGTTGGTTACGGAGATTATCTCCATACCTTCAAGAGCTTCCATGGGGATTGCGTGAGGTACACCAGTGATGATAGCAAAATCATAGTCGCTGTACTTCTGCTTTATGAGCTCACTCACCTTCGTCCCTGTGATTGGATACTCATCCATTCCGCCAATAATTTCATGAACAATCATACCTCTTTCCTGAAGGTCAGCCGTGATGCACTTCGCATGGTGGCGCACTCTGGGGAGACCAAGGGAATCATCGATATTGGCCATATTGACCACATTGCCTTCTTTTCCCAGGGCCAGAGCAACTTCGTTCACAGCTGCGCTGACGTCTGCGAACATATAGCCGGTCTCCTTCTTGGCGTTCATGATGGTTATGCCTTTCTTGCCTTCCTGCAGGAGCCGGACAACCTTTTCTGCGACCTTGTACTTGACATCTCCCCTGGATGGCTCAAGATACTCTTTGCTGGCGGCACCATGACGCTTTTCCACCAAAGTGGCCTCCCTGAGAAGCACTTTCTGCCTCTCAAGCTCTTCCTTACCGATTACACCTACTTCGAAAGCAGATTCCAGAGTGATAAGCACACCTTTTGTGTTATCCGGATAGCCCGCATGCACTTCCACTTCGATGACAGGCACGTCAAGGTTGGCATCCTCCACAGGTTCGTGTAATTCTTCACCAATGATCATGCTGGCACATGTCCCGACCACACCTATAAGCTTTGGTTTGAACATCTCGTTGACCTTCACCAGCAAAGAAGAAAGCTCCTGGCGCCCTCCGAAAACAAAGCCGTTCTCGTCAAGGGCTGTGGTCACAACACGGATCCCATCCTCTTCCAGAAGCCTCGCATGCTTGAAAGAACATCCCGGCGGACCGTGCAGTATAGCAACGTCTACATTCAGATCGCGTAATGTGTATAGTGCAGCGACGATAGAACTTGGCCGCGGATGCATGATAGATAAATTTTTTCCCATCATAATGAATAACCTTGTCAGCTTTGATTAGTATGAATAGTGAAATTGGTTAATATCTTTGTCGGGATAAGTATGAAATAGTATACTTACTGCCTGGCAATTTTTCTGAAATGAGTAGTTCCCGTTTCCATAAGAAATATAGGAAATCATGTCTTTAAATGCCTGTAATCCCGTGCATCACATAAGTAACCATATCGATAATATTCTCACCATAAAAGCCTGTTGATTTGGAGTTGAAAAGAAGATGACTTCAGCAAAGAAGCCAATTATTATCTAAAGCACTTCACGCAGGATATCACAAGATCGCCTTCTTCCGACATCCCCATTGCCTGTTCAAGCCCATCCTCCAGGTGCACAGCATGGCTTATCTTCTCATTCCTGATATCCCTCATCCTATCCCCGACGAGTATCAGATGGTCGATATCACAAATGCGCCTTCCTGCAAACTCCGCCACCTTTTCCGGGGGAAGTCCCTCGCAGACCTGCGCAGCCTCCTCTCCAAGCACCATCAGCACCTTTCCTGCATTTTCACGGGCAAGCCCCCGGAGGCCATAATCAAGCGCCCTTTCTGCAGACGTGATATCCATTCCGGAGTTGGAGTTATCAATGAGCAACCTGCCATTAATGTCCTTTTCCTGCATCCTGCCCTGAAGTCCGGTGAAGCCGGAGATAACCTCGGCGATTGCCTCTCCGGATACTCCCATATGCAACGCAGCGGCGCCAGCGGCCACAAAGGCCAGAGTATATGAAAAGGCATTATAGGAAGAGTCAACATCGGCACAGATGCTTATTTTTCCTGCATTCAGCGTGACACTTTTCCCGTTAAAAGCCAGTCGCAGGTCAGCCTGCGTGTCCTGTGAACCGGAGTCCATGAATGTGAAAAAGTCCCTGCCTAACTCCCTGGCTTTGCTGACGGACCTGCTGTCATGGGAATTAAGGACGAAAACACTTCCCTCTTTACCATAATCAAGCATCCGGAGTTTTGCATCGCTTGCCTGGGAAGTGGACTTTGCGATAGTGTAGTCAGGCTCCAGTGTGGTTATCATGCCGATGTCAGCATATCCGGTGCCTCCGATGGAAACTTCGAATATACAGCAGTCAGGATGGATATCCATGAATTTCAATGTATCAACAGCATGTAGTATACTCCCGGGTGCTATGCTGAGACCGAGATGCAATATCCTGGCCCTACCACCGGTCCAGAGCTCAAGACCCCGGGTGGTGTGCAGGGCCACGACCATGGTCCTTGAGAGCATATCTGCCAGAATGGATGCAGTGCTGGTCTTTGCTTTGGAGCCAGTGATCTCAATCACTTTTATTCCTTCAAGCGTCTTATTTGCGGAAAGGATCATTCCCACAGCCCTGTGATGGCTGATGATCTCCTTGCCCTGTTCCCTTGCCTCCGCGAGCATCTGATAGCCAGGTTCCAGATGGACTGGGCTCACGATAATGTCAAAGGGGCCGACGGGGACAGGCGATCTGGAAACAGCGATACCGAAGTCCACTTGCAGAGAGAAGAGAACATCTTCAGCTATGGTATTATAAACATCTACTGCAGTAACATCAAAACCCATTTCTGCCAGCTTTTGGGCTATGATAATACCTGCATGCGTCAGGTCAAGGACTGCCAATTTGCATTTTGCTGGGAAAGCATTTGAAATGCAGGATATTCCTTTCATCATGTTGATCATGGAGACCAGGTACCAGAGAATATCTCACAACAGAAGACCGATGGGAAATGCAATGTTTGATCAACCACTGGCACAGAAAGTAGATTAAACAGATAATCAAGAGAAAATGATGATTCTAACTTTCATCATCTTCTTCATCATCTTTATAACTGTCGGAGCCCACCATTGCCGCTGCAATTGATTCTATTCCGTCAAGCCACTCTGCCACAAGCCCGTAGGGTATATCTTCCATAGTTTTATCAGACAATTGCTTTCCACTCAGGATGTGAGCGCCAATCTCAGCAACAGTGGCAAGAGATATCTCGATGTCATCGGATTCCTCGGCTTCAAGGGCAACCTTTACAAGGTCATTGACATCGTCCTTCTCATCATAGTCCTTGTTCAGGTAGCATTCACATGCCGCAAAACTGCCCATAAGAGATGTCTGGAGTGATTCGATCATCAGGTCCGCATCCTCAGAGATAGGATCTATCTCAGCAAGTGCTATATTCCTCACACGGAAAAGCATCTGAAGAGCAGATTCTGATGATATCTGGTTCTTATCGCGTTTTGCAATTATTTTCAGGCAGGCAAGAATGATGTCATCTTCCATATTGACAAAAATAGCGCCCTCTTTTCCCTGCGGTTCAGCAGACTCAACAAACTTGAAATTGCTTTCTTTGACCTGGTTCAGCCAGTTCTTCCAGCGTTCCTCAGTATAAAAATCATGATGAAAAGCTTCATCTTCCCTACCAGACATTTGCTTACCTCGATTTTGTATTATTCACCTGAATTTTGTTTCCTGCTACTTCGATATTGTTGTGATAAGTAAATCTTCATGGGTCACAACTTTAGCTCGACCTTCTTAAGTGAGCAGCCTGAAAGACCTTCATCTATGTTTTCAAGGACTTTAGCCACGGTGCACTTGTCACCATTCCTGATACCTTCAGGGTTGATCAGATCATAGAGACTATCATCGAAACTGGTGCATTTTGGGGTCTCATAGCTGATCCTGGCGCCTGCGATAGCCTTCTTGGAATCTATCGCTGCCAATATAGGGGAGGTCACAACCTCCACTGCCAGGACACCTGCATCGTGTACGAAGCATTCATGAACCGTATCGCCCCTTAATTTAACTATCCGGTACTTACGCCCGGGCTCCAGATTCATACAGGTTCTTTTAAGTTTACATTTTTGACACTCACGGGACTCGCCAAAGAACATGAAATCTGCTCCTTCTTTTGCGAGCCTTGAGCCAACAAGGGTTATAGTAGTATCAGTATCGGTCATATGGTCACCTTGAAAGATTAATTATGAGATCACCTTAGTTATGCGTGCTACTTTTTCAGCGGCTGCGGGTGTCAGGCCCGTTCCGAGTATCGTATATCTTTCCGGGCGGATAGTATGTGCAACAAGAAGCGCCTCTAATATATACCTATCTTCAATACCCAGCTCTTCGGCCGTCGTGGGAGCACCTATTACTTCGAGGCATTCTTTTATTTTAGTCCAGTCTCCACCGTGCAGATACATCATCATGATCGTTCCCACACCACACTGCTCACCGTGCAGCGCATGGTGAGGAGATACCATATCCAGAGCATGACTGAACATGTGTTCAGATCCGGATGCCGGTCTTGATGAACCTGCGATGCTCATGGCAACACCACTTGATACAAGGGCCTTGACAACCATCCTTACAGAACTCTCAAGGCCGGGTTTAATAGAATCAGCTGAATCAATGAGTATCTTTGCAGTCATCCGGGACAGAGCCGCAGCATACTCACTGAAGGGCTCATTTGTCAGGCGATAGGCAAGCTCCCAGTCCCTGACAGCAGTATAATTAGAAATAATATCCCCACAACCTGCTGCAAGCAGGCGGTATGGAGCCTTTGAGATGATAGCTGTGTCAGCTATTACAGCCATGGGTGCATTTGCCTCAATCGAACTTGTCTTCCCGTTGCAGCGAATAGAGGCCCTTGATGAGACAATGCCATCATGGGACGCAGCTGTTGGCACACTCATAAAAGGAACATCCAGTTGTGTGGCGGCAAGTTTTGCAACATCGATGGATTTTCCGCTGCCAACACCGATCATGTATGAAGAGTTGTGTTCAAGAGCCTCTTTTTTAACTTTTTCGACTTCGACCATAGAGGCTTCAGCTGATACCACTACCAAGGCATTCTGCCCGCAGTCGTTCAGCAGATCGCAGACTATATCCCCGGCTATCTTCCTGGTATTACAGCCTGTGACAATGACCGGATCTGTTCCCAGTTTGAGGTCTTTGCAAACATATTTTATATCATAGATGACATCGTGGCCGACCAGCACGTCTCTGGGCAGCTGCATCCATTTTTTCATTCCATCTTGCACGGGGATCAATTCTATACCTGCTGGTTCGAGTAGTATATTTAATTAATATTAAGATATATTGCCTTTAGAGAGAATCGCCCTTATATAAAATCTATTATCAATGGAGTTCCCCATAAACTATTAAACATTTGTTGTATTAGGATATTCCTATATTACTTTACTGCTGTGATCACAAATGGTTCCAATCATAGACAAAATCAGCCAGCTAATCAACGAATATTATATAGACCCCATATTACACGATAGTGGTTATAATATAGTTAACACTGTTACATGGGCAATCATATTGGGAATATGTATATTCGGCATAGTAAAATTACTAAAGAGGATGAATGTCAATATCACTGACAGGCTTACTGCCTCGGTGATTCCGTTCATACTTGCAGGTTCATCCCTCAGGGTAATAGAGGATACAGGCATGCTTGAACCGCCTGTCAGTTACCTGTTCATAACCCCTAACATCTATTTTTTGGTGTTCTTTGTCACGGTGATTTTCCTCATCATTGCAAAACTGGTGAGCAGATCAATGAACAAAGACTTTGAGATGGTATTTGCACTTTTTGGGTGTGCATGGTTTATTGCTAACATAGCCTACCTGCTCCATCTGGAAGACATTGTTCTTCCATGGGTACCGGTATTTGTTATCGTTTCTGCAAGCGCGCTGCTTTACGTACTCTATTTGGTATTCGACCGGGCAGGCTCTGATATACTCAAAAATAAACTCAACCTCTCCATACTGGGAGTGCATCTCCTGGACGCTTCATCCACTTTTGCAGGTGTCGATTTCCTTGGATACTACGAAAAACATGTTGTACCTGCATTCCTCATCGACCTGACAGGTACAGCTCTGGTGATGTATCCGCTAAAACTTTTAATATTCCTGCCAGTAATATACATACTTGACACGCAGTTCAATGAAGACGAAGAGTCAAGGACCCTGAAAACGTTCCTTAAACTTGTAATAATCATGCTGGGACTGGCACCTGCTGTCAGGAACACTATCCGGATGATGTTGGGAGTGTAATATATTATGTTTAGTCTGGAAAGAAGAGAGAACCTGAGGGCCTACCTTACTGGCCTCAAGCCATACATCGTGCTCAGCACGATCGTTTTTGCCTTGTCGATAGCTGTGGGTTATATTACATACGGAATTTACCCCGAATATGCCATGCAATCCATATCGGGTCTTGAGGAACTTGTAGAAATGCTGGAAGGCCTCTCGCTCCTGGAGATCATGCTTTTGATATTTATCAATAACACCATAGCAATGTTCATTGCAATATTGTTTGGTATAGTATTGGGTATAGTGCCCCTGCTGGTCCTGGTGCTAAACGGATTCATAATAGGTACGATAGTCCGCTTATTGCTTGTTGAGAACGGCCTGGCCTTTATTGTTGCCGGGCTTGTTCCCCACGGTATAATAGAGATACCCCTCCTGCTGCTTTCGACTTCAATCGGAATGAAGATCGGTTATGAGGTTTTGCTGGCTCTTGCCGGAAAGCCTTCCGATATAAAGAATGAATTCATAAAAGGAATGAAATTCTTCTTCTACTGGATGGTGCCCCTCATATTCGTCGCTGCGCTCATCGAGACATTCATAACACCGGTTATAATGTACCTGGTTGCAGGTACATAAGGACATCATAAGGTTAATGGTGACTGGCTGACAATATATACAATTCATAATGTGAACAGATTTATTAACGACTAGGACATTTGCGGAGAAAACCGAGGCTAAACATGATTAATAGGAAAGATATCATAGAGATGATCGAAGGTTATGATACTGACAACATAAAGATAGGCTCTATTGCCTCACATTCTGCATTAGACATCTTTGACGGTGCTATAGAAGAGGGCTTCAGGACCTTTGCAGTCTGCCAGCAGGGACGCGACAAGACCTATACCGAGTACTTCAGGTCCCAAAGGGATGCTGAAGGAAATGTGGTAAGGGGAATCGTGGATGAATCCATGTGCCTGAAGAAGTTCAATGAGGTGATAAGTCCAGAGAACCAGAAGAAACTGGTCGATAACAACGTCCTTTTCATTCCAAACCGTTCATTCACATCCTACTGCGGCATCGATGATGTAGAGAACGAGTTCCGTGTACCTCTTGTGGGCAGCAGGAACATGCTCAGGAGCGAGGAGAGAGGCATCGAAAGAGATTACTACTGGCTCCTTGAGAAGGCAGGACTGCCATTCCCGGAAAGAATAGAGGACCCCCAGGATATCGATGAGCTTGTGATGGTCAAACTACCCCATGCTGTCAAGAAACTGGAGAGAGGGTTTTTCACAGCCGGTACATACGAGCAGTACCTCGAGAAGTCGCAGGCGCTTCTGAAGCAGGGAGTCATTACCCAGGAAGCCCTTGAGCATGCAAGGATAGAGAGATACATAATCGGACCCGTGTTCAACCTGGATATGTTCTATTCACCTCTTGAGTCAGAGATGAGCAAGACAGAGCTTCTGGGAGTTGACTGGAGGTTTGAGACCAGCCTGGACGGGCATGTGAGGCTACCTGCCCCGCAGCAGATGTCCCTTGCACCACATCAACTCACACCTGAATACACCGTATGCGGTCACAACTCAGCAACGCTCAGGGAGTCACTACTTGAGGAAGCGTTCGCCTTGGCAGAAAAATACATAGAGGCCGCCAGGAAGTATTACGATCCTGGAGTTATAGGCCCGTTCTGCCTGCAGACCTGCGTGGACAAAGACCTTAACTTTTACATATATGATGTAGCTCCAAGGGTTGGAGGCGGCACCAATGTACACATGTCAGTTGGACACCCCTACGGTAACACTACATGGCGCAAGCCAATGAGCACTGGCAGACGCATGGCTTTTGAAATTAGGAGAGCCATTGAGACTGGCCAGCTTGACAAGATCATCACCTGAGCAGGGCTCAGGTAAATTCTTTTTTATATCCTCAGAGTACTGCATGATAAGACTCACTTTAGTACGTCATCCTGTAAAATAATAACACCTGTGCAAGCTCCAAATAGCACAGCCCCCAGTATAGAACACTTTTTATATAAGTGGATATATTATAATTACGGATGCATATCAAAAGGATACCGACCGGAATCGCAGAACTTGATCAGATACTGGAAGGAGGGTATCCAGCCGGTCATGGACTTCTTGTCAGGGGACCTCCCGGAGCTGGAAAGACCATACTTGCCACACATTTCCTTCACAGGTCGTGCAGGGACGGAAAAAGATGCATGCTTATGCTAACACATGTCAATGTGGAAAGTTTCCTGGAACAGGCAGAGAACATTGGCTTTGACTTCAGGAAATGTATCGAGAACGGAAAGCTCCTGATAACGAAATCCTTTGAGATCAGGACAAATAAGATCCACAATGCTTCCAGGCTTGGAAGTGGCATTGGTTTTCTGGAAAAGGACTGCGTGGAAAGCGTGCTGGAGATACCGGATGATGTGGAGGTAGTAGTCATTGACAACCTGGATATGCTGTCCCTATACCATACTGTAGAGGAATTTGCAGACAAGTTCTTTACTATCAATGACATCCTGTCTAATAAAAAATGCACCAGCCTTTTTCTGATAGGCCAGGACGGATCGGGGGAAAAAGATAGCATTGCCGAGCATATCGTCTTTGGAAGTATCAATCTATACGTCAATAGGGATGAAAGGACAGGCAAAGGATTGAGGCAGCTCTATATCCCAAAGATGCGCTGTACAAATATCTCTCTTGAGCCCATGAGCTTCAGGATAACGCCTATGGGAATAAAGATAGAGAAGATATTCCAGAGAGATGAAGTGCTCCGTGGCGTCCTCGACATAACTGTGTGATTTCTTGTACGGATTGCCTAAGGGCTTGAGCTGAGGCAGTATGTGCATGACAGGGTCTTCTGAACACAAGGCAATAATCTATTCATGTACAGCAAGTTATATACATGATAAAAATAATAGGGAGAAAGACCCCAGGACCTTGGATAGGAATATATGCATTTTAAAGATGGTAGAAATCATTTAAATACCATAAATGAAATGATACCACAAACTTAAATTATAATCAATCAAATCGTTCGTAATTTTATGCTTTCAAACCTTATACCCAACCGGGAGGGAATTTAAAAATTGAGTCAGCCTTGTGTTAATATCGGCATGGTGGGTCATGTCGACCATGGAAAAACCACGCTTGTAAGCGCGCTGTCCGGTGTATGGACAGACACGCACAGTGAAGAGATGAAACGCGGCATATCCATCCGTCTGGGATATGCAGATACCACATTCCGGAAATGCCCTAACTGCCCTGATCCCCAGTGCTATACTGTCTCAGACAAGTGCGAAGGATGCGGCGAGGCGTCCGAAGAACTCAGGACCGTTTCTTTTGTCGATGCCCCCGGGCACGAAACTTTGATGGCAACAATGCTTTCAGGAGCTGCTATAATGGATGGGGCCATACTTGTCATAGCAGCTAACGAGCCCTGCCCGCAGCCCCAGACAAAGGAACACCTCATGGCACTGAACATAATCGGAATCAAGAATCTGGTAATCGTGCAGAACAAGATCGACCTGGTATCCAGGGAGAAAATGATAGAGCATTATCATCAGATCAAGGAGTTCGTAAAGGGTACAGTAGCTGAGAACGCACCTGTTGTCCCAATATCGGCACAGCAGAACACCAATATTGATGCCCTTATCCAGGCAATGGAAGAGATGATACCGACACCTGTTCACAAGCATGACAAACCTGCTCACATGCTTATTGCAAGGTCTTTCGATATCAATAAACCAGGAACTGCCATCAGCGGCATCAGTGGAGGAGTCATAGGCGGCACCCTTACAGAAGGCATCCTTCACCCGGGAGATGAGCTGGAAATATGTCCTGGCATCAAGATAGAAAGTGAGGGAACCACCAGGTGGAAGCCGGTCAGAACTAAAATAACAAGAATAGTGGCTGGAAAGGAAACTGTTAAAGAGGCGACCCCCGGAGGTCTTCTTGCAGTCGGGACCAGTCTTGACCCTACGCTGACCAAGAGTGACTCCCTTACAGGCCAGGTTGCAGGCATACCCGGGACCTTGCCGCCAACACATGATTCATTCACACTTGACCTGCACCTGCTGGACAGGGTAGTGGGAGTCACTGATGAGGAAAAGATAGGACCGATCAAGACAAGCGAACCCCTGATGCTCAATGTAGGGACTGCAACCACAGTAGGAACTGTGACAAGTGCAAGGAAGGATATCGCAGAGGTAAAGCTGAAAAGGCCTGTTTGCGCCGAGATCGGAGCAACGGTGGCTATCAGCAGGCGTGTTGGCTCCCGGTGGCGTCTTATCGGTGTAGGAGTAATCAAGGGTTGAAAGTCATTATCGACACCAACGGCCTGATGATACCTGTCCAGTTCAATGTCGATATATTCGAAGAGTTAAAAAGACTGGGATACAACAGGTTCATCGTACCGCTTGCTGTGATAAAAGAACTTGAAAGCCTTGGGAAAAAACTCCGCGGAAAAGACAGGACTGCTGCAAAGATCGCGCTCTCGCTTTCACAAAGATGTGAGGTCATAGAGGCTTGCGGGCATGCCGATGATATCATAATCGGACTTGCCAGGGAACTTGGCGCAGCAGTGCTGACAAATGATATCGGATTAAAGAAAAGGCTGGAAAGTGAACATATACCCATTATATGCCTGCGTCAGAAGAACAGGCTTGGCAATATCAAGGATGACATATAGATCCAATAGGATCAGCTAAGAATAAGACAGAGATATGACAATCATACAGGATTTTTGGAGTTAATCACATGTACAAAAAGATGAGACTCGCGGACACTATTCGTGTGGCTCCTAACCTTTTGGGCGGAGATGTAAAGGCAAATGTGAAGAATGCCTTAAGAGATAAGCTTGAAGGCAGAATTGATAAAGCACTAGGTGCCATTGTAGCTATCACTGAGATCGATGCCATCGGAGAAGGACACATTCTTGTTGGCGATGGAGCCGTCTATTACGATGCTACGTTTGATGCGATCGTGTTCGTTCCTGTGATCCAGGAAGTGATCGAAGGAGAAGTTGTTGAAACTGTTGACTTCGGTGCATTCATTAGCATTGGTGCAATGGACGGACTTTTACATGTGAGCCAGATAACTGATGACTTCATGTCCTATGACGGCAAAAATGGCAGGCTTGTCAGCAAGAGCGGTGGAAGGTCTCTTGGAGAAGGTGACAAGGTCAGGGCACGTGTCGTCGCAGTCAGCATCAACGAAAGGGAGCCCAGGGAAAGCAAGATAGGTCTTACTATGAGACAGCATTCTCTCGGTAAAATGGAATGGCTGGAAGAAGACAAGAAGCCCAGCTCAGAGAAGGCACAATAATTTGGAGGGATGGAGATGGGTGAACAGGTTTGCCGAGAATGCCATCGTATATTATCAAGTCAGACATGCCCGATATGCGGTTCCAGTAATCTCAGCTCCGACTGGAGCGGCATGGTCGTTATCATAGACCCGGAACGTTCAGAGATCGCAAAGAAGATAGATGTCAAGGTAGCAGACAAGTATGCATTGAAGGTGCGCTGATTGGGTGCGCAGATAAGTTTGCCTGAATCCGTCAGGCCACTTTTCCGCAAACTTTTTGGCACATTGTACACAGGCACTGGTGATGACACCATCAGAAAACTATCCAAGGACCTGGATAGTCCCACAAAACTTATATCCGTGGGTGATGTTACTACATTCCACTTGCTCAGTTCAGATATCATACCGGACATCCTTATAGTGGATGACCGGACAAAACGCGGACCGGCTTCTGACCGGGTCGTGGTGGGCACAAAGCACAAAGGCTTCAGAGAAATATCCGTTGACAATCCGGCCGGGGTGATAACCGGGGATTTGATAGACGCTGTAGGAGATGCAATTGCGTCGAACTGCCGTGTGAGGATATTTGTGCGCGGCGAAGAAGACCTTGCAGCTGTACCCGCCATGCTGATGGCTCCCGAAGGTTCAGCAGTGTTGTACGGACAACCTGACCAGGGAGTTGTACTTGTACAAATCACAGAATCAAAAAAAGAAGAGATAAGGGACCTGTTAACAAAGATCATTGAAGCACAGGGCCATAATGAAGATACAGAAACCATTTGGAGGAAATTAGATGGATATAAAGATCACGAAGGATAACACCAATGCGCTTCTCAACAGGCGCGAGATGAACTTCAGCGTTACCTATGAAGGACCAACCCCTGCAAGAAGCATTGTCAGAGGAAAAATAGCAGCTATGCTGAACGTACCTCTTGAACTTGTAGTAGTCCACAAGATGGGAAACGAGTTTGGCAGGCAGGCACTTGAAGCATATGTGAAGGTATATGAAACTGAAGAGCGCATGAAACAGATCGAGAACAAATATATACTGGAAAGGAACACAGTTCCTGAGCCGGAAGCAAAAGAAGAATAATTTCCAAAGGTGAAATAATGGCTGCAAAAGATTACTACAAAATCAATGGTGATTCCATCGAGAGGGCAAACCAGATATGCCCCCGCTGCGGAGAAGGTGTATTCCTGGCTGAGCACAAGGACAGACGCTCCTGCGGAAAGTGCGCATACACCGAGTTCAAGAAATAACCACATTTAATATTTTTTTAATCACAACCACAAGTTGTGATTTTATTTCTACTTTTTTGTTTTGGCTTTTCAATGCATGCTTTTAGTCTTGTCATGCTTACTTGCCCGAATATTTATACAGCAAATACCAACTGTCACATAATGCATCTGCTTTCGATAAACATAATTCTTATGCTTGCAAGCATACTTACTCTTCCTGTAAAGATATTATAGTTCAGCATTACCGATTAGTAAGATTAAAATATAGGGTATGTATTACCTAAAATGCAAACATTTGAATCAGTTATAGCAATTAACATGTGTTAACTAAAATATACACATTGGCACCTTCAGCTATAGGTAGAAATCAAATGTCAAGATTGGGTTATTGTCACTATAAAAAGTTGGTGAATCAAAATGGATACTATTTATGCTGCAGTCGTAGGCATTCTTATCGCCATATTCATCTTTGGGCTAAAGACAGGAGTAGGGTGTGGGTTTTCGAGTATACGGAAACGAGATGTGCTCATCCTGGCTACAGGTTACTTTGTTATATCTGTTATTCTTGGAAGTCTTGTAGGATTGGTGGATGAGTCGTATCTGGAAGGAATAGCAGGTCTTGGCATGACCCTGCACGTCCTTATCGCGCTCATTCTTATCGCTGTTGGGATATACACCCAGAAAAAGTGGATCTGCGGACATGATGTCTCAAAAAAGACCTTCCTCGTTATCTCCGTGCCATGTCCTGTGTGCCTGACAGCACTTTTCGTGTCCTGCATGCTCCTGGCGTCAAGCCTTGAGATAAGCGGATGGAAGGTCGGTGTCATAGTAGGCATCGTTTTCTTCCTGTCAGTGGTATCATCCACATGGGTTTTCAGGAGCATGAAAAAATCCCCTGAAGACCTTGGGACCGCAATGATGTTCCTTGGGATATTCTACCTGATGGGAGCCATGATAGTTCCCGCCTATATCAAGGCAAAACAGTTGAATATTTCAACTATCGAGGGCGGAGGCCTGGATATCGTTCCGCTGGTAGTGATATCATTATTCATACTTGGCGGATTTGCTTTTAATCATATGAGAGGTCAATAAAAATGGATACAACGTCTTCATTGTTCGGTATTTTGTACACTTTCTCAGCTTCACTGCTGTACCCTGTAATAATAATCCTGCTGGGAATGGTAGTCCACTCCCTTATCCTCATCGGAGAGTTCCTTTCGGAATATGCAAGGCGTCATCGTGATGTGAAGAACCTGCAGGACTGTTGCCAAGATATAAAAGAACATATGGATAAGGCTGCTTTTGGGAAAGCTGCAGTTTCCCTGCGTAACATCAAACAGAACTTCATGGTCACGGGTTTTGCGAAAGCTGCTGCGGAACATCTTGAAAAGAGCACTGTTGCTTCTATAGAATGGCTTTCCCAAGAATATGA
The DNA here is from genome assembly GCF_030682845.1 of Methanolobus sp. Classification (GTDB taxonomy): domain Archaea; phylum Halobacteriota; class Methanosarcinia; order Methanosarcinales; family Methanosarcinaceae; genus Methanolobus. The sequence continues at coordinate 31,862 of NZ_JAUXNK010000080.1, forward strand.
GATAATGATGGCAAAGAGGCTTGAGCAGACAAGGATCGTCGCGACGATTGCTCCGATGCTCGGCCTGATGGGAACACTGATACCGCTGGGACCCGCACTTATAGGGCTTTCCCAAGGCAATATCGAACAACTTGCAAACAACCTAATGATAGCATTTGCAACAACGGTTGTGGGACTTTTCGCAGGCACCATTGCCTATGTGCTCACTCAGGTGAGGAAGAGATGGTACTGGCAGGATATGGCTGACATCGATTATATCCTGGATACTCTGGAGATGCAGGAATGAGAAGGCGAAGATACAGACGAACAGGGCTCATCACCAACGAGGATGAACAGAACCCCCTTACAGGGGTTGCCAATCTCTTCGATATTGCAATGGTATTCTCAGTGGCACTCCTGGTAGCACTGGTAATGTCCTACAACATTCCGGAATTGTTAACCGACGAGGACATAACCATCGTGAAGAACCCCGGACAGAAAGACATGCAGATCATCATGAAGGAGCAGGGTAAGCCCATTGAGATAATGAACATGACAGACCAGATCGGAGGAGGAACCGGAGAAGCTCTTGGTACAGCTTACAAACTGGCTGACGGAAGAGTGGTGTATGTGCCGGAGGAGGGAAACGTAACTTCAACATAATTTTTTTTGCTTATTGGGACAAGTTAGGTTGTTTTAACACAATTATAATTTATAAAAAAGATTTGTGAATAATAAGAATAGAAAACGCGTGAAAGCATTTCGGTACCGCCTGCAAGCAAAGTGACCGAAATGCCCGGCACGCTATCGGGTGATAACATGCAAGTAAAAAGTATAGCGGTATTACTATTAAGCGTATTGTTGCTGGCATCGCTGGCAACACCTGTATCGGCAGATGAACTGAAGTTTGTTGCCAATGCAACCAGTGATGAGAACGGGGAATTTATTCTCACAGACATTCCTAATGGAAATTATACACTCTCAGGAATAATATGGAGCACTGCAATGAGCGGCATGTGGCTCACAAACGTCCAGGAGATCACGATCGAGAACGGACAGCCTGTTGAGGATATCGTCATGGAGATGAGAAAGAACGACAGCATAGACCATGATGCAATACTGAGCATGCTGCACAGGACCACGATATCCGGAACCACGGTTGACAAGAACAAGGCTATCAAGCCTGAAACGAATCTTATTCTTACTGACAAGGATGGGAAATTCATCCTCAACGCCACTAGCGATGTCAACGGACAGTTCGTCCTGGAAAACATAATGAACGGAGAGTACACACTATCCGGGATAATCTGGAGCACTGCAATGAGCAGCATGTGGCTCACAAACGTCCAGGAAATAACAGTCGAGAATGGGCAGCCTGTAGAGAATATCGTCATGGAGATGAGAAAGAACGACAGCATAGATCATAATGCAATATTGAACATGCTGCACAGGACCACGATATCCGGAAACACGGTTGACAAGAATAAGGCTATCAAGCCTGAAACTAAGCTTATTCTTACTGATAAGGATGGAGAATTCGTCCTCAACGCCACCAGCGATGCCAACGGAGAGTTCGTCCTGGAAAACATAATGAACGGAGAGTACACACTATCCGGGATGATCTGGAGCACTGCAATGAGTGGCATGTGGCTCACAAATGTGCAGGAAATAACAGTTGAGAATGGGCAGCCTGTAGAGAATATCGTCATGGAGATGAGAAAGAACGACAGCATAGACCATGATGCAATACTGAGCATGCTGGACAGAACCACCATATCTGGGAAAACAGTAGATAAGAACGAGAACAACAGGCCGGGAGTGCAGCTTGTGCTCACTAAGAAGATAGAAGAAACTGCAGCTCCAGAGCCTGATAAACCTATTGTATCGACGTATGAATATGAATTTATTCTCAGTGCAACAAGCGATGAGAACGGGGAGTTCGTTCTCACAGAGATCCCTAACGGAGAGTACACGCTCTCAGGAATAATATGGAGTACGGCAATGAGCGGCATGTGGCTCACAAATGTACAGGAGATCACAGTTGAGGATGGACAGCCGGTAGAGAATATTGTCATGGAGATGAGAAAGAACGACAGCATTGACCATGATGCAATACTGAACATGCTGGACAGGACTACGATCTCCGGAACTACAGTTGATAAGAATGGAGGCATCAAACCAGGAACCCAGCTTCTTCTTACCAATGAAGAAGGTCAATTTGTC
>NZ_JAUXNK010000081.1 GCF_030682845.1 Methanolobus sp.
AACATTTTATTAAGAGAGAATCTTGATATTGCTTTTCCGCCCTGTTCGTATGACCTGATTTTGTTTTCTAAAGCCCAATTATAGACGAACCTGCATGCGCCGAAATGCTGGAAGAACGATTCTTCCTGTTCTTTTGTAGGGCACATTCTATACTTGCAGGCTTTTAACATACAATACTTAGATATGCATTTAACGCTTATATAGTTTGTGTTAAGTTACAAAGGAACGTCGTTTTGGAGAATAGACGTAATTCATCCACCTGTTTCATTTCAAAGAAATGAAACTCCCATTAAATCTTCGATTTAGCGTGAGTTTGAAAACGGTGGTCTTCTTACTCCATTATTATAAAGGGAGCTAGCCATCCCGGTTAGCAATTTCATTTTTAGTCATTTCCAGACATGCCGGTATTGTAGTAATGCTTCTTTTTTGCCGCTGCTCCTCTGAAAGTCTGCTTACTTCCTATATTCTATGAGCAGTCCGCAATATTCCACACGCTCTGCCTTATCAGGTACTTTAATAGTTGAATGTCAGATACTTTGGACGCTAAAATAATATATGAGATGGTAAATAGGGTAAAAGAACATTAAAAATCAAAGGGGAGATATACATAAGCTCAATAGATAACCTTAAAGCGGCATTCACCGGCGAGTCGATGGCAAACAGGACATACCTGGCCTTTGCAAAGAAAGCAGACCAGGAAGGGTATCCTCAGATAGCTAAACTATTCAGGGCTGCTGCTGAGGCAGAAACGGTCCATGCCCACAACCATCTTCAGCGCATGGGTGGCATCGGGACAACAATGGACAATCTGAAAGAGGCCATAAACGGGGAAACATACGAATTTGAGGATATGTACCCCAAGTTCATTGAAGAAGCAAAGAATGAAGGAGACAACAGGGCTCTCTGGAGCTTTGAGGTTGCGAACAAAGTAGAAAAGATCCATGCCAGGCTCTTTGAAAAGGCCCTGGAGGAGATCGGAAAGAACGAAGATGTCGATTACTACGTCTGCAGTGTCTGTGGCCACACACACGAAGGCAAACCTGAGGACAATTGCCCGGTCTGCGGAGCGCCTCCGTCCAAATACGAGAAGATAGATTAAGGACCTTTATCCTAAAAATAATATAGAGGGTTATCAAAACCCTCGCTCAATTTCTCTTCAGTTTTTCAACGACAGCTTCAACCTGTTCCACAGCGGTGCCTATGTACCTGTCCGGGTCCACCAGGTTGATGATATCATTTTCATTCAGGTACTTTGCAACATCCGGGTTAGCCAGCAGTACATCCTTGAAGTGTTTGCCAGATTCGTGAGATTCCATTGCACTGGAGCGCACAAGCTCATGGGCTTCCTGGCGGCCGACGCCGCGCTTTGCAAGCTCTATCATGACGGCCTCTCCCATGTTCAGACCCTTGAGCAGATCCAGGTTGCGACGGATGTTCTCGGGGTAGAACCTGAGGTTCTCAATAACGCCGATACCAAGTTTAATGATATGATCGGTCAGGATGCAGGCTTCCGGGAAAACCACGCGCTCGCATGAAGAGTTGGTCAGGTCGCGCTCATCCCAGAGAGTGTTGTTCAGCAGTTCCGGCTCCACCATGGCGCGCACTATCCTTGCAAGCCCGCATATCTGCTCGGACTTGATGGGGTTGCGCTTGTGAGGCATTGTGGACGAACCTACCTGTTTCTTCCTGAAGCTCTCTTCCACCTCGGCGATCTCACTTCTCTGCAGGGAGCGGATCTCAGTACCAATCTTGTCCAGTGTGGTCACTGTATTGGCCATCCACATCACGAACTCTGCATGACGGTCTCTCTGGATGATCTGGTTGGAAACATCCACGGAGCCGATGCCCAGGTATTCCATGGAGCGTTTCTGGATCTCTATGCCGTCCTTGCCGAAAGCCGCCTGTGTTCCCACAGCGCCTGTCATCTGTCCTACCAGCAGGCGGGGTTTGAGCTGCTCCAGGCGCTCGATGTGACGTCCGACCTCAGATGCCCAGATGGCAAAGCGCAGTCCGTAGGTAGTGGGTACGCCTATCTGCCCGTGGGTCCTGCCTGCACATACCAGATGCTTGTGATCGTTAGCCTGTACCAGCAGCACTTCCAACAGCCTGTGCATCTTCTCTTCCAGAATTGCCACGGCTTCCTTGAACTGCAATGCAGTTGCAGTGTCCAGCATATCATTGGAGGTTGCACCGAAGTGTACCCATTTACCGGCATCTCCGGTGCATTTCTCAGAGATGGCTATCACGACAGCCATCATATCGTGGTGGATCTCGTCCTCTATCTCATTTACTCTTTTAATCTCCACTGCACTGATGCTCTTTTCGATGATTTCCGCAGCTTCCCGGGGAATAAGACCTGTATCTGCCTCAGCCCTGGCAAGCGCTGCCTCGACCTTCATGACCTTCTCAAGGCGGTTCGCCTCACTCCAGACATGCTTCATCTCGTCCGTACCATAGCGATATTCTATTGGGTGGATTGCCATTCTTTAGTCTCCGTACGTATGTATGATAAAATGAACTTTATAGGAGTGGTATAACCCATATAGAAATAAATAGCCTTTGAACAGGAATGAGAAATGCAAAGCATCTATCCATGTGCCAAGAGAAGTATTTTGAAGTCAGTATTGAAACACTGGTATTTAGAAAACCTTAAATATTATAAGCTAGGAAGTAGGAACATTATTTCAATAACACACTAGCAAAAATATTGGTGGAGCTTATGGAAAAAACAACCATGAAAATATCTTTCAGAAAAGCGGTATCGATGTTAAAAAAGGTGATTTAAAATGGCGATAGACTCGGGAGACACGGCCTTCATAATAATATGTACAGCCCTTGTGATGCTGATGGCGCCTGGTGTCGGGCTTTTCTATGGAGGGATGGTCCGCAGGAAGAACGTCATATCCATGATAGCCATGTCCTTCATAGCCCTTGCAATTGTGGCTATCCAGTGGATACTTATTGGCTATTCGCTCTCATTCGGGACAGATATAGCAGGGTTCATAGGTGGACTGGACCATGTGGGACTCCGGGGAGTAGGACTTGACGGGGAAGGCATTCCTGACATGCTCTTCATGGTATTCCAGCTTGTGTTCGCAGGTGTCACTCTTGCCATTCTCACATCCGGTGTTGCAGAGCGTATCAAGTTGAGCTCGTTCATAGTGCTTGGACTGCTCTGGACAACCCTGGTGTACAATCCCCTTGCACACTGGTCATGGGGAGGCGGCTGGGCCCATTCTCTCGGTGCCCTTGACTTTGCAGGAGGTACAGTGGTCCACATCAGCTCGGGGTTTGGCGCCCTGGCACTTGCACTTGTTATCGGCAACCGCATGGACTACGGTAAGTACAGCATGGAAGCTGAGAACATAACCATCACACTGATCGGAGGAGCCCTGCTCTGGTTCGGATGGTTCGCATTCAACGCCGGAAGCGCACTTGCAGCCGATGGTATTGCAGTGAACGCTGCTGTGGCGACCATGATCTCTGCCTCAGCAGGTGCTATAACGTGGATGGCCGCTTCATGGATCAAGGGCAAACCAAGCGCCCTGGGCATGATCAGCGGAGCCATCGCAGGCCTTGTTGCCATCACGCCTGCATGCGGATTTGTCAGTCCGATGTCTGCAATACTGATCGGTGGTGTCGCCGGTGTGCTGTGTTACAATGCACTACTCTTCCGTGTGCGCCGGGGCCTTGACGAGAGCCTGGATGCCTGGGCCATCCATGGCATGGGCGGACTCTGGGGGGCCATTGCGACAGGCATATTCGCAAGTGCAGCGATTGGAGGAGTTGACGGCCTGATCTATGGCAATGTCAACCAGCTCTTCATACAGATTCTTGACGCATCCGTTGCTGTAGCATATGCATTCGGCATGACCTACCTGCTGGCAAAATTAGTGGACAAGGTAATGGGATTGCGTGTCACAGAAGAAGAAGAATACGTGGGACTGGATATCTCACAGCATGGAGAATCCACAACAGCCTGAGGTGATACGAATGAAGAGAGTAGTAGCTATAATAAGGCCTGAGAAGCTGAATGATGTCAAAGCAGCACTGGAGGAAAAAGGATATTTCGCAATGACAGTGCATGAAGTGAAAGGCCGTGGTGCTCAGAGAGGAATCTGCCTCCAGTACAGAGGTAAACAGATAAAGGTCGACATGATCCCAAAGGTTGAGATCGAGATGGTGATTGGCGACGAGGACGTTCACCCGGTCATAGATACGATCAAATTGAATGCACGCACAGGCAAGTTTGGCGACGGTAAAATATTCGTTTCCCCGGTGGAAATGGTTGTCGGCATCAGGACAGATGATGAGATAATCTCATAGATGCAGAGGGGAAACCCTCATCCTCCTTTTTTGTTACTATCGAATATTATTATTCAAATCGCTTTATATAGATAAAAGATGATATTTTCTCTAAATCATTTTACTTTCATGAGGGTGTAAAAATAGAGAACATTGTAGACCTGCATTCACACACGACCTTTTCGGACGGCGATCTGGACCCTGCAAGGCTCGTAAAACTGGCGCACGAATCGGGACTGTGGGCACTGAGCATCACAGACCACGATACCATCGGAGGACTTGATATCGTGGAGAAGGAATGCGCAAAAAGGGGTCTTACCTTCATACCCGGGATCGAGTTCACCAGCGAATTTGAATTTCCGGATATCGAACTGCATATTCTTGGATACGGATTTGACAGGGAGGGGGAAGCACTGCTGAGAATGATGGATGAGGCAAAGAGCAACGCAGACGAGTATTGCGACAATGTTTGTTCTATGCTTGAATCACACGAATGGATCATAGACCGTGAGGCCCTTGAACATATCAGCGGCATTCCAACCCGGCACGACATCGCACAATCCGTGGTGAACAAGGGTATGAGCAACTATGATTTCCATAACCAGTGGCTTGCTGAAACTTCACCCCACGCTATTGAGATGAAAAAGTTCCCTGCTGCACAGACCATCAGGGCAATACATGAAGCAGGAGGCATAGCTATCTGTGCACACCTGCTCCGGACTCTGGAAATGTATGAGAACATGGAAATGCTGTGCTCTGTAGCTGAAACACTGGTGAATTACGGAGTTGACGGATTTGAAGTGTTTTACGGGAAAAGCTCAAAAGAGCAGATAGAGACCATGTACAATATATCAAAGGCAAACGGACTTCTGATGACAGGGGGCTCGGACTACCACGGTCCTGAAAGGACAGGACGATGCCCGCTTGGAAAGTACAACATATACGAGCCCGGATTTGACCAGAAGGAACTGATAAGATTCCTGGAAAAAGACATAATGCCCCTGTGAACTTCCATGGACCAGGCTGGTCCCATTACCGGAGTCGTGGCTCAGGGCACATACCAATAATCCAGCAGCGCCACCATTTCCCCTCCTTCCACTTTCCTCCCAGGACAGGAAGTTCAGGGCTTGTATCTTCCGGCAGCCGGACCAGCAATCCGCACTTGTCATCCCTCGGGATGCACCGGACCACCGCTACCCTTGCACAGCCGCATGCATTGTTCCCCAGCCACCCGGGAGCGCGGATATTGATGATATCGCCGATGTTTGAGGGCAGGTTGTCACTGAACCTGAGAATCCCCTTAAGGGCCAGTTCAAAACCGATTCCTTAATATTGCTTTCTACTTCCCGTAGTTTCAGGTCAAGTGCCATGGCAATCTCTTCCCTAGTGAAACAAAGCCCGTGCAGGAATCCTGTGGAGCTTTTTTTCAGATGATCCTGGTCAGAATAGATGACAGGGCGCTTCCGGTATAATTCCATAACCTTCCATAACCTCTCGAACTGAGAGTATATCTGCACCCATATACCCTTCATGGAACATCACACCAGGCCCTCTTTGAAGCTGGCCGCAGTGTCCCTGTGCAGGTAGTGAACCTCCCCTCCCTGAAGGAAGGGGCTTCCCGTTTCATCGATTCGGGTTATTACGAAAGAGTTTCTTTGTTTCTTTCCTTTTCCCGTATCTCGGGGACGTTAGTGTTTTCTGTTCTTTTATGGAGAACAACAAACACCAATTCCGCTAGTTCCTGTAGCGTATTTTCGAGTTATGCCAAGTTCCTGTAATCCCTTGTTAAGAATGTTGATGCTTGCATTGATATCCCTGTCATGATGCTGACCGCAACAATCGCAGTCGAATTCCCTGATAGAAGTATCTTTTACCTTAACATTCTTATGTCCACAGACAGAGCAGATCTGGCTTGACGGAAAATACTTCTCTATCTGATGGTAGATCTTGCCGAACTTCCTGGCCTTATATTCCAGCATCCTGAAGAATTTACCCCATGAAGCATCGTAGATACCTTTGGAGCTCTTCTGAGCATTTGACATTGACAGGATGCTGAGATCTTCCGAGATAATAATTTGGTTCTCTTTTACTATCCCATAACTCAGTTTATGGAGAAAATCAGTTCTGCAGTTTGCTGTTCTTG
>NZ_JAUXNK010000083.1 GCF_030682845.1 Methanolobus sp.
ATGGCTTAGAAGAAAGTTAAGAATTCAGTTAGTAGTGCAATGTTTAAGGTAATTCAATAGCGTGGGGATAAGGAGGAAGTAAATTTAGCGAAGTACTGACATTACCTGTATTTGATTGTCCTGTACTGCGTATGGCCTGTTCTATTTCCTCTTTTACTATGCGGGTTTTTTCATGTTTTTTGTCAGGTATTCTCCATTATAGTACAACAATCGGGGTTCGTTCTTGACTGTCCTCTTTATAAAGTCGGATCTCGCAGTCAGCCATGTAACCATAAACTGCAGGCCTACCAGTGCTGCAAAGGTAATTATGCCATCTATTAGTGCGACATTGCCCGCAATAAGAAGGGTGGCGAAGGCAGATCCAATGGTTCTCAGGAGAAACACAAGCGAGATGTATCCGCAAAATGCAAAAACAATTATCCTCAGTATATTTTCCCAGTTACTGAAGAAGATACTAATGAATACCGGCCCTCCTGAATCTCACTGGAAATGTCACGATGTGAGCACATTAACCCCTTGATATGTTCTCACTATCATGTACAGGATTATATCCGATAGTATATAGTCCTCTGCTTATTCTGGAGGAAAAAAGAACAAATGGGTGGCAGGCCATTTGTTCTTTTGTTGAAAATCTCCCGCACTGTTTAAACCCGTTTTTTGTGGTACATAGTAATCTTCATGGACTAACCGTGTGTTCGGTAGTCATTTCGATGTTCTATCATGTTTAAACATGATATTAAACGCATAAGATGTATTTAAGCGTTTCTAAATTCATAATTATTAATCATTTTAGTTTTTGGATTTCTCTTTTTGCGGGCAGAGGAACTTATAAGGAGTAGCCTGTAATAGGAAAGTCAGATAGATATGGATAGGTTATACAAGTATTTTGAGCAGGAGAATTTCGCGACTATTTCTGGCATGCATTTAAAAGAGGTTTCGTCAGGCTATGCAAAGGCAGAGATGAGGATAGAAAAAAGACATCTTAATGTTCTTGGCAGTGTACATGGCGGAACGATATTCACTCTTGCTGACATGGCATTTGCAGCGGCTTCCAATTCCCATGGCACGGCTGCTGTAGCGATTAATGCAGATATCTCTTTTGTCAAGGCAGTCGGCGAAGGCTATCTGTTTGCAGAAGCAAAGGAAACTTCGATAAATCCAAAGATAGCAACCTATACTGTCGATGTTACAAACGAAAACGGTGATACCATCGCAATCTTCACAGGCATGGCTTACAGGAAAAAGGACCCGCTCAGGATTCCTGAGTGAGTATGCATCCATCTTAAAGCAGTTCAGACCAGTTCCCTGGGTTGCTTGTGCCCGGGCAGTGCCGGAAGGGACATCGTATTGATGAGGATTGGTGATTCGACCTCTTTTGCTCTTTCAAGGAGCAACTCCTTTCCTTTTTGGGTTATGGCAAACAGTGGCACTGCTGTGCCGACCTGGGCAAGAGGTTTGACAATCTCTCGTATATTCCTCGAAGCGCAGCTTGTCACAATGTCAAGGTGTTTCACCAGTTCCATGGCAAACTCCTTACCGATGCCCGTAACATGAGCGCCTATTATAGTAAGGTCAAGGTCCATTTCAGACTCTAACTTACGCAGTTCCTTTGCGGTTTCCGGGAACACAACTGTCACGGCTATCTTCCTGTAACCTAACTCTGCTGCTCTTTTTACTCCGCCTGCTGGGTCGATCCTGGCACCTGAAGGGTCAAGGACGATACCTCCTCTCTGCGAAATGCCATTGATGGTAGCTTCTATTGGCTCGGTCTCAACGAGGCCGGATATACGTGCTCCCATGCCCTGTACCAGGGAAGGATTATTTGTTATGACAGTGCCTGCACCGTCGCAAACAGTAACTGTGGTATCGATCAGGCCCCTGTTAAGACCGGTCATCATGACCTCGGATGCACCAAAACCAACGAAAACATCCATCTCAAGTTTCCTTTTGTCAGTGAAAAGCCCAAAATCCCTTATGCGAAACTCCATGTTCTTCCTGATCTCCTCCTTGTTGATCTCTTTTATTCCTCGCGCCTTCTCAAAGATCGGACACCACTCTATCTGTGGATCACCCACTTCGACAACCTTTCCATCTTTTACAACGACCCGGGCCTTTCCCAGAATTTCCATCACATGAGGCATTTTATCACCGCTCTGATAGTCTAATAAGATATCCTTAAAGTGCATTCCTTCTGTCAATGACCTTCTTGGACTTGCCTTCAGAGCGGGGTATAGTGCCTTTCTCGACAAGCTCCACAGCCGTCCTGATGTTAAGTACGCTCTTGAGTTCGTTCTCTACATGTCTCTTCACAGCTGCCAGGTCTTTGAGCTCGCCTGTGAATGCGTTCTCTTCGAGCTCCACCCTTACTGTGAGCTCGTCAAGCATCTTCTGATTCCTGTCAAGTATGACCTGGAAGTGCTCTGTGACCTCGGGTACTTTGGCGATGATATTCTCTATCTGGGAGGGGAATACGTTGATGCCCCTGACAATGAGCATATCGTCAGCCCTTCCAAGCAGCCTGGATATACGGGTAGTGGTGCGTCCGCAGCAGCACTCGCTCTCAAGCAGCCTTGTGATGTCACCTGTCCTGTACCTTATGATAGGCAGTGCTTCTTTTGTAAGGGATGTAAGGACCAGTTCACCTTTTTCTCCTTCAGCCACCTGTTCTCCTTCCTCATCAAGCACTTCTACAAGGAAGTGATCGTTCCACAGATGCAGTCCGTTCTGCTCCTGGCATTCAAATGCAACTCCGGGTCCCATAAGTTCGGAAAGGCCGTAGGAGTCATAGGCTTTAATGTTAAGGCTTTTTTCCAGTTGTTTGCGGGTGTTGGATGACCATGGTTCAGCCCCGAAACATCCTACCTTCAAGGAGAGTTCGTCCACAAGGTCCATTTCGCGTGCTGTCTCAGCCAGGTAGAGGGCGTAAGAAGGAGTGCAGTGAAGGGCAGTAACGCCGAAGTCTATCATCATTTCCAGCTGGCGGGCTGTGTTGCCTGTGCCGCTTGGAACTGCCATTGCTCCGATCTTTTCAATACCATAGTGGAAACCCAGGCCGCCTGTAAACAGTCCGTAATTGACGGCATTCTGGAAAACATCGTTCTCATCCAGTCCTACCATTGTGAAGTTCCTTGCCATAAGGTCTGACCACGTTTCCAGATCATTCCTTGTGTATCCGACAACTGTCGCTTTCCCACTAGTTCCTGAGGATGCGTGGATTCGGATTATGTTTTTTTTAGGAACAGCAAAAAGACCAAAAGGGTAATTATCACGAAGATCGGTCTTCTTTGTCATTGGCAGCTTTCTGATATCATCGGCCGACCTGATATCCTCCGGCCTGATGCCAAGCTGTCTGAACTTTTCCCTGTAAAAAGGCACATTTTCATAAACAGATGCAGCCGTCTTTTTCAAACGTTTTGATTGCAATGCTGCAAGTTCTTCCTTTTTCATTGTTTCATACTTGGGCTGCCAGTATTTCATGAGAACATCTCCGCTCCCTTTCACATAGAACTCCCTGTTTAAATTATTTGCTATCATCACCGGGTACCACATTGTTGCTGCCTGCCCACAGTGGCCATTGAGGAGAATTATTTATACATAATATTATAAATTATGTATTAAATAAGTCTCTTTATGCACATAAATAGCTCAATTGTGGTCATAGATTATTTTCTAATGCCATAATATATAAAAGGTACTACATTAAATCTTTCTTTTGCTGGTGAAGTGAAAGAGATGAAACTGCAGTTTAATAAGAAATGTCTGATACTTGCATTAATAATCTCTCTAGCCTGCATGCCGATTGCAACTGCCGGTTATAATGATGTTGGCATAGAGGTCAGTTCTGCCTATAAGGTAGTACCTGAAAGTGAGAACGTACACGTCACAAAGCAGATCATATTCACCAACACTGATCCCAGTACCACATACAAGCGTGGATATTATTCTACTTTTAACCATTACCTGCCACAGAATGCAAAGAACGTTAAAGCCTATGATGTCGGGAAAAGAGTAGTATTCCAGAAGGTAGAGGAAGGTTATCATGTTTTCCAGTACAACCGGAGGGTGTGGTATGGGGAGAGCTACACATTCTATGTCGAATACGAGCTGGATATTAACAGGAATAGTGCTGTGTTCTACATCCTTGAAAATGGAGAAAACACGGAAGTAACACTGGAAGTCCCAGCCGGCTTTGATACACACCTTGCAAGAAACGGCTATGAATTGGAAGAAATGGAATATTCCAGCATCTACAGGTTCCAGAGAGGGATGGACTGGAGTAGTTCGTGCCTTGTTAATACCGTCAGGCACACTGAACACCTTATCCTTAGTGATGTGGCCCATCTGCAGGAACGAGATGTCCGGATAGAGATCAGATATTGGGAGGGTGAAGAAGTATGGGCGCAACAGATGCTCGATACTGCCCTGATAAGCCTGCCGATATTAGAAGAGACCTGGGGCATGCCTTATCCGGCATCTTATGACATTACAATAACACAGGCAAATCTGACTGAAACAGGTGGCTATGGCGGGTTCAACAAGGGCAGGGCAGGTATCTGGATGCTGCATACCTCGAGCAGCGAGATATTGATCCATGAACTGGCGCACTATTGGACACGTGCCTGCAATTTCGATCAGCTATGGATGGATGAGGGATATGCAGACCTGTACACATACATAGTGCTAAACGAGACCAATCCTGAGAAAGCAGTTGAGAGGAGGGACCGGTTCCTGCAGAAATATGAGGACTTCAGGGATGAGTATGACTTCCCTCTCTCGGAATGGAACATACCCGAAAGTCTGGATGCCTCTAGCGGAGTCAGGGTGGATTTCGGTTACAAGAAGGCATTTGCACTGGCCTATGAGTTGTATGTGGACATAGGACTTGAAAATATGAAGTATAGTAATCAGGCATTTGCGGCATCAGGGACGCCCGTTGATGAAGATGCTTTTATGGATATCATCAGCACATCATCAGGCAGTGACATCACCAGTATAAAGTCCTATATTTACTGATAAGTGTGAGCTCTTTAAAGCCTGCTGTATTCTATTTTGATTAATTGGCGATTATATATTTATTTCTATTTATAAAACTTACATATATTAGTCTAATGGGTATATTTATTAAGCTTAAAGATGTATTGAATTCTGGGAAGTTAATGGTTGGCAGTGCATATCGCCCAGACCATTTGGTTAAAGGGAGTGCAGGAGCATGCAAAGGGAATATGAACAGGAATACATAAAGTCACTGGAGTTAAATAACTCTATCCCGGGTTTTGGGGCAGTCGGTAACCCGGAGACGATAGTAAGTGACAGATCGGATAAGGGTCTTAAGCTCATTTTTGATAGTATGGAAGACCAGATATTCATAAGCGAACTTTTAGGAAAACTAATCTACGTCAACAGGGCTGCCACTATTCATCTTGGATATAGTGAGGATGAACTTCTTGACATGTCGCCTTTAAGCCTGATAGTCGGCAGCAACACAGAACTGCTGTCCTCTATAGCAGAACAAATGGTAAAGAATGAAAAGGCGGTTTTTGAAACTACTCTTCGGGGGAAGAGTGGTGCAGAAATGCCTTTTGAGATCAGTGCCAAATTAATTGCATACGAAGGTCGTGAGGTTCTTCTCTGCGTTGCACGGGATATCAGCAGGAGGAAAACTGCAGAAAACGAGCTTCAAAGATGTGTGGAGGATCTGAAAGAATCCAATGACCTAAAAGAACTTTTTACGGATATCATCCGTCATGACCTGCTGACCCCTGCAGGTATTGTCCTGGGCTTTACAGAGGAGCTCCAGAGAAGGTCTAATGACCAGGACACGACCTTTGCCCTCAGGAGGATACATGAGAATACCAGGAAACTCATAGGTCTGCTTGATTCGGCCACTAAGTTAAGTAAGCTGCAGAAGGTCGATGAAATAGTCTTTGAGAAAATAGACATCGTGTCGCTTTTCCGCTCTTCTGTGGATAACTTCAGGACAGATATAGAAGAGAAGGACCACAGAGTCGAGATTGATACAAGTGCCAGGTGTGTTGCAATCGCCAACCCTATCCTTGAAGAAGTGTTTGCAAACCTACTCTCAAACGCAATAAAATACAGTCCGCAAGGAAGCAGAATAGTGATAGATTTCCTTGACTGCAATGATGCGTGGAAGATCACGGTCAAGGACTACGGTCACGGTGTCCCGGACAGTGATAAACCCTGCATCTTTAACCGTTTCCAGCGCGCTGATAAGAAAGGCATCAGAGGTACCGGTCTTGGCCTTGCCATCGTTAAGAGAATTATCGAATTGCATGGCGGCATGTATGGAGTGGATGATAATCCGGGCGGCAAAGGAAGCATTTTCTGGGTTGTTGTAGGGAAGGCATAGACATTTCCTTGTTTTTTCTTTCCTGACCGTTTTCTATGTCCTGCCAATCCAAATGATTCTGCAAGTACTGCAGCCTGGTTAATTGCAATGATCAAACCATTTGCATCGTAATTAAGGTGTGTGCAGTTGGGAGTGGGGGTCGGTGGTAAAAGAAGGCACACACCTCATACAATTTACTCCGTTACACTATATAAGGCTACTTCTTTTGATGCTGGTTATTGTATAAATAGTAGATGTGTGCAAATGAATCCACCGTTCTGATAGCAATAAACGCAATACTCATCATTTCTGGAGCTATCCATGTTCTTCCCGAGATCCTCTGTCATTTCCAGGGGCATCCCACAGCTCTGGCACAACACCTTACATTGCATTTTCTTTATATCGATGCATTCACCCGTTCAGTTACATGCAGAGTTTCATGTGTTTTCTCCTTGGTCCAATTGAGGGTCGCAAGTTTTTAGAGGGACAATGAAAGTTTATAATATATTTTCATGCCAAAGATAATAACCTTTCATGTAGTATTAATAAATCCTCACAGGAACCTGACACTTTTTCAAAAAATTATAGGATACATAATAGTTTGTCCAGCGGACTGCCTGCACCACCAATGACAAGCAGGTTATTTGTAACGACCAGTATTCCCAGAACGGATATAGAATGCCTTGTGATGTTCCAGGTAGAAGGATGGCCCCGCTTTTTAAGGTACAGGTAGTCCAGGAAACAAAGGCAAAGGAACAGCAGTTTGGTCACTACAAGACTATAGTAACCATAATTATCAAGAAAACCTGAGATGATGAAATTTGCCTCGTAGCCCAGTTCGTTCTCAAGGGCAAAGACAGTCGTTGATATATCGCCTATCACGTAAAAAAGAAATATGTACCTGATATCGCTACAAAACTCCTTAATACTTACCTGTGCATGCAACAGACACACTTTACAGTCCGCCTCAAACCCTGGAAACTGACCCAAACATACCTCTCCCTGTAATAATAGGAACCAGAGCAGCTTAAAACTTGAGAAACATTGTTACGAAACAAAGTTTTTTACTTCAAGAGTAAGTGGTTTTATATTCAGGACGTACAAATAGGTATTACGGATTAAGTTCAGGGGAGGACATAATCTATAATCCCGGTTATAATAGCATTTGTTATCTTTGTGAGAACACTGATACAAATGTTCAAAGAGGAAGATTTCCGAAGTCTTTTCATACTTGTGGGAATTGTTCTTGCCTTCGGAACTCTTGTCTACCATAACATAGAAGGCTGGGGGTGGCTTGATTCATTATATTTCTCGGTGATCACCCTGACGACCATTGGTTATGGCGATCTTAGCCCCACGACAGACATCGGAAAGATATTCACCATCATGTACGTGTTCATAGGCTTAGGGATATTGGTCGGCTTTGTTACTGCAACAGGGGACTTTATACAGAAAAGACGGAAAAATCGGATTGCAAACCACCAGGGATCGACACAATGGCTATTTTCACATGGCGATCAGGAAGCTCCGGATGAGGATGCGACAGTGCATGTACAAGAAAAGGATTGATTGTGAAGAGAAGGCCATTTCTGCTATATCTTTTTGTGTTCGCTCCAATGGATTTGATGAGGAAACATCATGCAATTTATGATAGACAGATTACCCGAAACTGCTGCCTCTTTTGTACAGATGCGTCCAACCATCTTCAAGGGCAGTGCTTAATACCCGTTTTCATGGTTCTAAATCCTCGCCGCCAAGGCCTTCAAGGAACCCGAAGACCTGATCTACTCCCTCAGAGACTGCGACATCTTCGAGTCCTGCCAGGCCAACCGCTCAGTCCGCCAACGCCTTGTCAAAAAAGGCGTCCTCCTCAAGAAGTTCGACAGCGACGGCATGCAACAGCGAGGCGTGTATATTGTCAATCCGATAATCAGGGATTTCCTGAACATGTATAAGGCCAGAGGCAACGAGCATTTTGTTAAGGGAGGAATGTATCTCGACCTTTAAGCCACGGCTGTAGTGGGGGGTGGCGGCCCCCCCGCTGCGCCCCACGGACCTTAGTTAGTTGTTGGACACCGCTTAATCTCAAAACCCGCGTGAATGCGAAGCATTGACGCATCAGTCTCTTTGCAGTGTCGAGTTGCGAAGCAATCCGGCGCGGTCCAATACACAGGTACGACCTCCACCTGGGTAACTGTCGGCTCCTATAGGAGTCCTTTTTCCTGGTAATACTCGTCCCTTGCAGCCACAAAGGCCTTCAGGTGCTCAAGAGGCGTCCTGGGGGCAATACCACACCCCGGAGCAAGGATACCTATACCATCCTCGATACATTGTTTAGCTTCTTTCTTGATGACGTCCCTGGATTTGTAAAGCAGTGTTTCCGCTGGGGAGACATTACCTATCAGGCATACCTCGTCGCCCACCATCTGACTGGCGTAGGCTACATCTACCTTCTCTTCGATGCTGAGTCCCTGAAAACCGGAGTCTGCCAGCGGCTCAAGGATTGCAGTGGCATCCCCGCACATGTGAAGCAGTTTCATCCCCTTCATTTTGCTTGTAAGCGACCGATAAACCGGAAGTACCAGTGATTCAAACAGCGGCGGAGGGAACAGGTCGGGACCGGCTTCGGAATCAATTACTATCACAGCATCTGCGCCATGATCATATAGAGCATTGGCATATTCGGCGCACACCTTTTCTCCGAGATCCATCAGTTCCAGAAGAGCATCGGGGTCTGTTATACACCACCTCAGGTAGTTATTCGCACCGGCAAGATAGAAGGCTGTGGCAGCCGGCCCGATCATCCCTGCTATCAATGGAACATCGTCCCCTATCCTCTGCTTGATGATGTCAGTAGCTTCCAGCATTGTCCTGATCCTTCGCATTCCAGGATCGCTGGCAGATATCCTTCCAATGCAGTTGCTTCGGGATTCAAGCGCGGTTCTGATATTTCGGTTTTCCAGGAGGTCTTTGGGGATATTTACTTTCTTGATATCGCCTTTATTCTTGCAGGGAAAATCCAGCTGGTATGGCTGTGTATCAAAAGATCCCTCAGCTATAGTGCATCCAAGGGTCTCAGCAATGACAGTGGTACAGAAAGGATAGCGTACAGATTCAAAACCAGCTATTTCATGGCCAGCTATAGCAAGTGTTGCCATCTGTCCTGGGTCATAGTTAGCCTGTGGCCAGCTGGCACCGGATAGTTCCATAAGATCAACGATGCCTGTCTGGGTAACGGAGCACACAGGCACTTTGTCAACTTCCTCCTGTTTTACAGAGCGCACGAAACGTTCTTTCAATGTCATATCGTCCAAGATGCCATCCCCTTTATCGTTAAATATGAAGATTTCAAATCTATATCTGCGGAATATGTTTTCATGCACGTACTTTAAGTTTGCGATAAAATCGGGTGTATTCACGCTGCCGGAGGAGAGGACTTCATTGCTAAGGATACTTGCCGCCCCAGAGCATATACTCAGCATGCATTTGCTCCAGCATCCTTCCCAGCCTGAAAAGAGGCAGCCCCACTACATTGAAGTAATCGCCTTCTATCCGCTCCACAAACAGAGCACCTTTTCCCTGGATGGCGAATGCACCCGCCTTCCCGAAAGGCTCCCTTGTGTCAATGTAGCAATCAATCTCCCGTGGTGACAGATCTTTCATAAATACCAGGGTGGTCTCACATTCGCTGATCTCAAGAACTCTGCCGATATCCAGCAAAGTGACGCCTGTAATGACCCTGATCTTCTGGCCGCTTATTTTCTGCAGGGTTTCTTTTGCCATGCTTTCAGAAGTGGGCTTACCTAATATTTCACCATTGCAAACTACAAAAGTGTCAGCGGCTATGATCAGTCCTTCCTGTAAATGAGATGCAACATTCCTGGCCTTTTCAAGGGAATGATGGACAGCAAGTTCCTCGGGTGTACAGCCTTCCACCTGCCTCTCGTCATAAGAGCTGATGTATACATCAAACCCATCACCTAATAACTGTTCCAGCAATTCCTTTCTTCGCGGAGAGGCTGAGGCAAGTATCACTTTTCCCATGCGCTTATTCTGCTGATAAAGGATATAGTCCTGATGAGCATGCAATCCAGCAGGATATCCACTGCCTTTCTTCTTACATAGGCTCATAGGGAAGAAGTTTGCACCTATGCAGGTGCTTCCTCATGACCCGGACCTTTGAGATCATCAAATATAGGAATCTCTATCTCCGGATACCATAGCTGCAGGAAGGTGAGCAGGTGATACCTGAGGAAGACCTGACCAGGCATGCTCACAAAGGCTATTGCAAGTATCAAGAGGATAAGCTGGATGAATATCAACGCTACCAGGACAATCCAAACTGCCGCTGAACCCGGCCATAGAGCTGTAAGCACTATGTAAAGCAGGCCATCTATCACCAGCACGATCAGCAGAGCCAATAAGATAACCACCAATGCTGTAATGCCAACCAAGATAGCTACCACAAGACCCAGGACTATTCTTCCGATCCAGTAAAGGACGATCTGCCATGGGTCGCGCCTGAAATTTCTCAGTACCATCATGAATGCCCGGAATATATTGTTCCCTGTATAGAGGGAAACAGGTATGGACAGGCCAATAAAGGAACTAACTACTCCACCGGCAATTGCAAGTAAAAAGATCAGAGCAAACAGCAGGAAGATGAAAAGAATGGCGTTGGAAGCCGTGAAACCCGGGGAAGTTGTAGCCGAAGCACCCATGACAATGTATATGAAGGGCAAAGTCACGGCAGCAATGATGACCAACAGTAAAATGATAAGCAGTAAGCGCAACAGGAACAAACTAAAACCGTTACCAAGGTACCTGCGGGAATACTTCCAGAACCTCACATCATCTTTCACAAGGGATTCTACGAAAACGAACTCCATTACACTTGAGATATAAGAAAACAAAAGCACCAGAAGTAAGAATAATATGATCAGCACAAATGCGATCCCGAACATATTGGAAGAGGACCAGTCAAAGATATGCTGGAATGTATCGGCTGCTCCTGCCGGTACGGGGGGAATGGAAGATATGTCCGATTCATCAAAAGAGTAGTTGTTGCCGCCGCCTCCGCTATTGAAGCCTGATCCTCCGATGAGAAGCACTATAATAGCCAGCTTCATCCATTTCCAGAAATCAAAGGGTTCCAGCAGGCATTTCTTTGTCCGGGCAAAAGCCCTGTCAACAGCATCAGCTACAAACCAGCTCATAAAAACCAATATAGCGCTTCACTTTAAATAATTTACTATTTTACTAAAATAGATATGGCATTTAAAAACAGGCATATCACATAGGTTGTAGAAAAATATAAAAAGTACAGAATTTTACACTTTTTAGTTTATCAACAGAAACTAAACTCAATCGTCTGTTCTTCAGAAAGCAAAATTAAACGTTCATGGCTATATTGCCGAAGAAACAGAACTTATGCTCCGGGTTATCCATTTCAGGTTTCAGGATATCAAGGCCTGCGTCCATGATCTTTGAAGCTGCAAATATCTGCATAAGGGTAATTTTGTCTTCCTCGAACATATCCCCAATCTCCTTCATTCCGGCCACAAAACCTTTTTCGATAAACGCTACAGGATCAAGGCCTGCTTCAAGAGCCTCCCTTGCAGCATGTTCGGCTTCTTCCATGTCAAGGCTTACTACGGCATGTTTTGCCATATTGATAATATCCTGGCCGGTCAATTGTGAAGTTTGCATATTATAACAACCTTTATATTATATATTAAATCCAATAATATTCATATGTATATATTTCTTTTGGTAATGTTACATTTTATTATTATGTTGGTGTTTTAGTATGTTGTTACTTAAAGTAGCGAACATACAGATAGCCGGCTATCCAATAACCTACCAGACCAACCAGCAGGGTGCCCGGAGCAAAAACCCAGACGGTAGTTCCTCTGGACATAAAATACAGATTGATTATAATCAAGTATAAGAGTGAGAACACGATAAAACAGATGATCTGAAAATAAACTTTACTTATAGCCATAAATGAACACCCCCCTCTAGAACAATTCATCTTGTTTTCTCTTCCTTTTTAGATTAAGGAGAAGGATGATCATATTTATTCGTGTCGTCTGAAAAATATGAAGTTTCTACAAGAACTGGACACCTCACACCAAAGGATGTTCTGAGAAACCGTTTTAAATAATATACTTGTTAGGTACTATCATAACACTAAAGATAAACATCATACCTTGTGAAAATGACCGCTAGTGATAATATTTACAAATACTGCCAGCCGCCGGAAATACTTGCTCCTGCAGGCGATACAGAAGCCTTGCTTGGTGCAATAAAGGGAGCAGCTGATGCTGTCTACCTTGGGGTAGAGGATTTTAATGCAAGAAAAGGGGCAAAGAACTTCAGGCTGGATGAACTGGAAGAAGCAATAAACCTTGCGCATTCCAGAGGCGTTAAGGTTTTCCTGGCACTTAACATCCCAATCAAACAGAAAGAATTACAGAATGCGCTCGATGTTGTGGATAAGGCGTATTCCTATGGGATCGATGCAATCATAATTGAGGATCTGGGACTGATGAAGATTCTCAGCAGCACCTATCCCGACCTTCCATTACATGCAAGCACCCAGATGACCATACATAATCTGGAGGGAGTTACCTTTGCTGAAGAGGCTGGTGCATCCAGGGTCATACTCTCAAGAGAGCTCACTGTGGAACAGGTCAAAGATATCGTCGGCAGGAGCAATATTGATATTGAACTCTTCGTTCACGGGGCTCTGTGCTATTCCTACTCGGGCAGATGCCTCTTCAGCAGTTTTCTTAGCGACCGAAGTGCAAACCGGGGAGCCTGTACACAGCCGTGTCGCAGGCAGTACCATCTGATGATCGACGGAGAGGAGGCAGGCAGGGGAATGATAGGTGAGTATCCCATAAGCTGTGCCGAACTTTGCACTCTTCCCGATCTTGACAGTATAGTCAGGACCGGCATAAAAAGCCTGAAAATAGAAGGGCGGATGAAAAAACCGGAGTATGTGACCGCAAGTTCTGAAGCTTATAAGACGGCAGTCGAGAGGATATGCAAAACCGGTATTAATCTCAGTCCTCAGGAAATTGAGGCTTATGAGACAGACCTTGCAAAACTGTTTTACAGAGGCTTTACAGGGGGTTTTGTTTCAGGACAGAGGGATGTCACACACCAGAAATACAGTTCAAGTTATGGTCTTTCCCTTGGCAGGGTAAAGGAGATATCCCGGTCAAAACACCATGCGGGCCTGAAAATAAAACTTCTGCAGGATATCAATGATAAAGATGGGATCGGAATACTCACCAGCATGAGAATGCTCGGTTGCAGGGTCGATTTCATCACTTCGGGAGGGGAAAGGGTTGAAAAAGCCTCAAAAGGCGAAGAGGTTATTCTTGAGATCAGCCCCAAGACTGGCAAGGCTGTCCGACCACAGGACGAAGTATTCCTTTCAACCGACAACAGGCTCATCGACAGCATCCGGAAAAAGAAGCTACGAACGATCCCGGCTAACATAAGGGTATTTGCCCGCCTTGGAGAAAAGCTCAGGATAGAGATGGAAGAGAACAGAAACTCTGTATCCTTCACAGATGATTTTGTTGTTCCGGAGGCGATAAGCTCTCCAACTACAGGTGAACAGATATCGCTGGCTATGGAAAAGCTTGGCGACACACCCTATCATGCAGGCTCTGTCGAAGTTGTATTAGATGAGAACATCTTCATACCTGTTGGTGTCCTTACCAATGCAAGGAGGCAGGTAGCGTCGCTTCTCCAGGAAGCGGTTCTGATATTATATAAGAGAGAGCAGAAACAGCCTGCTGCAGATGTATATTCGATCCAGGAATCTGGGAAGCAAGACATAAAGCCTGTAGACATCCCATTTGCAAAAACCAGAAAACGACTCCTTTTGAGCGCTGATGTCAGCAGCACTGAATCACTGTTTGCTGCTGCGAATGCCGGTGCTGATATCATTTACATCCCTATTGAGATGTTCAGTGAACTGACAGAGGCTCAGAACAACCTGCATACCGGTGAGCTCCGGGCAAAGGGAACAGAGATAGTCTTTGTCACCCCCCAGGTGGCTTTCGACCATGAGATTGAGGCTCTTAAAAAGCTGATGGAAGATGTGCACCGGGCAAAATTCACGGTAGCATGCTCAAATCCCGGCACCGTAAGAGTTGCAGCGCAGATGGGAATACCGTTTGTGGCCCAGAGGGAGCTGAATATATTCAATAATGCCACAGCTTATGCTTATTTTGAATCGGGAGCCCGAAGGGTCACGCTTTCCACTGAACTGAACCTGGAGGAGATAAAGGACATTTCCTCAGCTGCCGGAGAGGACAGAGAGCAACATCAGTTAGAAGTGCTTGCATATGGCAGGGAATTGCTTCTTATAACAGAGAACGATCTTTTAAAGCCCCTTGTTGACAGAAAGATCCTTGACCAGGACAGCAACGTATCACTTGAAGATAACAGGGGAGAGAATTTCCCTGTAAAACGCATGGGAAGGCGCACTTTGATCTATCATTCAAGGGTGCTTGATATGCGTGAGCACCTGGAGAGCCTGAGAGACAGCGGCGTAGACGTGCTTAGACTTGACCTGTCCATGAATAGCAAAAAAGAGATAAGGGAAACAATACGGGCTTACAGGAGCGGGCTGGAGGGGAAAAGCTGCAGGCCACTTTCCGGGAGCGAGCACATCACACAGGGACATTACTTTGAGGGTGTGCTCTGAGAAGCCATCCTATTTTTATGTGGTCGCAGTAATGTTCCCAATCCCCATGGTCAACAGCAAAATCAGACCTTACGCATGAGATTACTTTTTTTGAAGCATTGGAATTGAAAATATATGCCCTAAGAGATATAAAAACGTTCAAATAATGATTAACACCTATATTTAAAGGGGGAGTAGGTAGCAGAAAGTAGCTTGGCTTATATCTGAGCAGCCAGCCATTCTATTAGAACGGATCTGGAGCTTATTGTATAGTCATTTGGAACTTCCATCATAGTATGCCATAAAATAAGGCAGGATGATTCCGCAGAGCAACAGTGCTTGTCTGCCTCTTTCCGTTATGTGCGATCAGAAGATTGCTCGTGCTATCGTATTCAATCTAAGTGGCAACACAGGGGATTTGATACGTTCCATCAGACAACTGAAGAGGACAAGATCATGGATAAAAGGAAAGTAGATGAAAATAGCAAAAACGAGCAACTTGAACAGTTCAGTGAGGATAAGGAACGAGAGTTCCTGACGACCAATCAGGGACTCAGGGTCGAAAATACAGATATATCGCTCAAAGCGGGAGAAAGGGGACCAACTCTGCTTGAAGATTTTCACTTCAGAGAGAAGCTGACCCATTTTGATCACGAGCGTATACCTGAGAGGGTAGTTCATGCAAGGGGTTCCGGTGCACATGGATTTTTCCAGGTGTATGAACCCCTGACGGAGTACACTTCCGCAAAGTTCCTCCAGGACCCTTCTAAGAAGACGCCTGTATTTGTCAGGTTCTCTACAGTTGTTGGTTTCAGGGGTTCAGCCGATACTGTAAGAGATGTGCGCGGCTTTGCAACGAAGTTCTATACTGAAGAAGGCAATTACGACATAGTGGGTAACAATATCCCGGTCTTTTTCATTCAGGATGCCATGAAGTTCCCGGACCTTGTTCACTCCATCAAGCCTGAACAGGATAATCAGATACCACAAGCCTCAGCGGCTCACGATACGTTCTGGGATTTCGTGGCGCAGCATCCGGAGAATGCTCATATGATAATGTGGCTGCTCTCAGACCGCGGCATCCCGAGAAGTTACAGGATGATGCAGGGATTTGGTGTCAACACATTCCGTTTTGTCAATGCACAGGGTAAGGGCAGGTTCATTAAGTTCCACTGGCGGCCAATGCTTGGTATCCATTCAATGGTATGGGACGAGGCACAGAAAACAGGAGGGAAGGATCCTGACTTCCACAGGCGTGACCTGTGGGAAGCCATTGAGATGGGACACTATCCCGAATATGAGCTGGGTGTGCAGCTCCTTGAAGAGGAGGATGAGTTCAACTTTGACTTTGATATCCTTGACCCGACAAAGATCTGGCCGGAAGAGGATGTGCCTGTCAAGTGGATCGGTAAGATGACGCTTAACCGAAACCCGGACAACTTCTTTGCGGAAACGGAACAGGTTGCGTTCTGTCCTGCGAACATAGTTCCGGGTATAGATTTCTCCAACGATCCCCTATTGCAGGGCAGGCTGTTTTCCTACCTCGATACGCAGCTTATACGTCTTGGTGGTCCTAATTTCCACGAGATACCTATCAACAGGCCTCTTGCACCCATCAGTAATAACCAGCGTGAAGGCTACAACCGCATGACCATCAACAAAGGCAAGGGAAGCTACTTCCCAAACACGGTTGCCGGGGGCCTTCCAAGGCCTGCATCTGCAGAGGAAGGGGCATTCGTGCACTATGCAGAGAAGGTGGAAGGCCGGAAGATCCGTGCCAGGAGCGAGAAGTTCAAGGATTTCTACAGCCAGGCCAAACTGTTCTGGAACAGCATGTCAGAGCCTGAGAAGATGCACATCATAAAGGCCTTCCATTTCGAGGTGGGAAAGGTCAAGGACCGCAGTATCAGGCAGTGTATCGTGGACATGTTCAATAATGTGGATGGGGACCTTGCTGTTGAGATAGCAAAAGGTGTTGCTGCGGATGCGCCTCAAATGAAGGGAGGCTCTCCTGTGACAAAGAAGTCAAGGAACGTCAGCCAGGAGCTGAGCGAGCATACACGCAAGGACTCGATCAAGAGCAGAAAGATCGCGATTCTTGCTGCTGACGGATATAACTATGCAGAGATAGAGAGCGTCAAGAAGGCCCTGATGGATGCAGGAGCACAGGCCGATTTCATTTCAAAGTTCAGGAAGATGCTTAAAAGTTCCGATGGGAAGGAAATGGAAGTCGACAAGAATTATGAAGGTGCAGCTTCTGTTATGTATGACGCAATATATATTCCCGGAGGTCAGGAGAGCGTAAACATACTCAAGATGCAGGGAGATGCTATCCACTTCATTAATGAAGCTTTCAAGCACTGCAAGCCTATCGGAGCGACAGGCGACGGCGTGGACCTGCTCGCAGCTTCCAGCATAATGGGAGTTAACCTTGCAGAGCCCGGCTCTGCTGTTGTGACAGACAGGGGCGTTGTGACGGTCCGTAACTCCAGCGGAAGTAACGCATTCAATGAATCCTTTATAGCTGCAATGAAAGAACACCGCCACTGGGACCGTGAAAAGAAGATGCAGGTCCCTGCGTGAGTTTGTGAGGGGAGGAATGGGAGCCTCCTCTTGCGTTCATATTTCATCCATGTTCTTTGTGACTTATTCTTTGCTGGGTTAGATGACTGCTGCTTTAATGGCAGGAGTAATCATCCAGCTTAGTATGGATAGAATATGAAGAACATGGAGCACAGGACAAACAATGCCCATGCTATCGGCTTAACCTCGCTTCTTTTACCGCTGACCAGTTTAAGGAGGGGGAAGAGGACAAAACCGGCACAAAGGCCAACTCCGAGATTATAGGTAAAGCTCATGAGGATTATCACTGCCATGGCCGGTATCATCTCAGTGAGATCTTCCATATCTATCTTCTTTATAGAGCCCATCATAAGAAGACCAACGACCATCAAAGCAGGAGAGGTAGCGGCTGGCGGTATTGCTGAGAAGACAGGATAAAAGAACAAGCCCAACGTGAAAAGGAAGGCAATAACAACTGCAGTAAGTCCGGTCCTTCCACCTTCTTCAATGCCGGTCGCTGATTCGATATAAGCGCCGGTGGTAGTGGTACCGGCAAGTGCACCGAACATTGCTTCAAGGGCTGCTGTCAACCAGCCTGCTGTACTCTGCTCAGCTAACTGAGAACTTGAAGTGCAAGCATCCGAGTTCAGTCGGGGTCGTTGAAAGTGCCTGATATCACACTGGAGCAGATGATAGACAAATGCTCCCATATCATGAACGATATGAAGATCATGACCTATGAGGACGCGAAGAGGATGAATAGCAGCTTTCTTCCTACCTTAAAGCGATGGAAAACCTGAAAGTTTACTCTTTAAACAGGTCTTCTTTTGTTTACCTGAACCAAAAAGGTCTTTTAAGATGAGATCGAATCCCATGGTATGCCAGGTAAAAAACTAGCTTCAGACCCGGTTTCTCTTATACATCCCCGTTCTTTGAAGAATCTCAGCCACCATCTGCAGTCTCTCGTAAGAGGCAGGTTGTGGCTGAAGATATTGATAGGGATGATGCTTGGCATTATCACGGGACTTGTGCTTGGTCCTTCTGCAGGCTTTGTGGACAGGGAAATCTCATACATCATAGGTGAATGGCTGGCCCTTCCAGGCTACATTTTCCTTGCACTGCTGCAGATGATCGTAATCCCTCTTGTCTTTGCATCCATTATCCGCGGGATCGCTGCAGGTGAGGATATGGAACAGCTCAGGCAGGTAGGCATGAAGACAGTGGGATATTTCCTTGCAACAACAGCATTTGCTATCATTGTCGGACTTGGCCTGGCCCTACTGATAAGCCCGGGTAGTTATATCAGCAGTGAAATGGTCCAACAGACGCTGGGAACAGGAGCATCTCCAGTCCAAAACAGCAATGTGAGTGTGCCTGTAAATGCATTTGATGTTGCAGAAGTTCCAGGGATGATCACCACAATACTTCCCACTAATCCCCTGGGGGCGCTTGCTACAGGACAAATGCTCCAAGTTGTCATTTTCTCTATAATCATAGGCGTGGCACTTGTTTCCATGGCTCCTGTGCAGTCCAAGCCGCTGCTTGAGTTGCTGGGCTCATTGCAGGAGGTCAGCATGACAGTCGTTCGCTGGAGCATGCTGCTTGCGCCCCTTGCCGTATTTGGATTGATAAGCAAGTTTACCATCAACCTTGGCATCGATGCTCTTCTGGGCATGCTGGTTTATGTAGGAACTGTGCTGCTTGGGCTTCTGGTACTGCTGCTGACCTATATGGTGATAGTGTATGCAGTTTCGCGAAGAGGGCCGATCGGTTTCATCAAGTCGATCCGGGATGTGATGCTGCTCGCTTTTTCGACATCCAGTTCTGCTGCAGTGATGCCGCTGTCCATCAGGACCGCTGAGGAGAAAATAGGTGTAAGGCCGTCCATTTCCCAGTTCGTCATCCCGCTGGGCGCAACCATCAATATGAACGGCACGGCCCTCTACCAGAGTGTCGCAGCGGTCTTCCTTGCCCAGGTGTTCGGTGTCGAGCTTGGTTTTGGCGCCCTGGTACTGCTGATGATAACAGTTGTGGGGGCTTCTATCGGAACTCCGTCTACCCCAGGCGTGGGTATTGTTATCCTTGCACTCATACTGGCCAGTGTAGGCATACCCACTGCGGGCATTGCTCTTATAATAGGAGTGGACAGGATACTTGATATGAGCCGCACGGCAGTCAATGTCACAGGAGACCTTGTCGCCTGCGTGGTCATGGATAAATGGGTCGGCGGCAAAAAGACTGCAAGGGAGGAATCAGTGGAAGCCGAGATTGATGAAAGGCAGAGGAGAAAGCTGGGAGAAGATGTGATCGTCAATTAACTTAACTATACATCCCCGGATTTCAACGTCATGAAAATTAAAGGCAGCAGCTTTTGATTAATTAACGGTTATGTTAAGTATGATGGAAATCTATTGTTAATTGCAGTTTCATTCAAATTTCATTCGAATGGGGCTGTCGGGATATCGATTCTATCCTGACATGAAAGATAGGACCCTATCTCGAAAGTGAAAGGCAGAGTTGATCAAGATCAACACAGGAAGCAGGTGAAACTTAAGTCTTCCACTGCCTTTCACAAATGCTTTCTGAATATTTTCGTATAATCTCATGCTTTTTCTTAAAATTTTTATAATCGATTATATTCCTTGTGGCACCCAAATAGTGACATAAAAGTCCTTAGCTATGCTATCACATTTTTAATTTTATGATATGAGATAAAAACCATGGGCTATGATTCAGCACCCACATGAAACACTTTTTAAATACAATCATATCCCTTATGTTACATTCACAAGATCATAACTCATGCGAGATGTAAAAATGATAAGCATAGCTCTTCCCAAAGGCAGTTTAGAGGAACAGACCTATCTCCTTTTCAAACAGGCGGACCTGGAGATAAAGAAGACCGACAGGGACTACAATCCCACCATCAAGGACCCGAGAATAGGAAAGATCAAGATCCTGCGGCCTCAGGAGATTCCAGGATATGTGTCCGACGGTTATTTTGACCTCGGCATCTCAGGGCTTGACTGGGTCAGGGAATCCAACGCCGATATTATGGAGGTCGCAGACCTGCCCTACAGCAAGCAGGGAGCAGGCAATGTAAAGATAGTTATCGCAGTCCCCAAGGACAGCGATATTGAAAGCGCAAAGGATGTTAAGCCAGGCAGCAGGGTGGCATCAGAATACCCGAACCTGACAAAGAAGTTCTTTGAAGACCGCGGAGTTCCTGTGGATGTCCACTTCTCCTACGGTGCAACCGAAGCGAAGGTTCCCGACCTCATGGATGTCGTCGTGGACCTGACAGAGACCGGCTCCACGTTACGTAAGAACGGTCTCAAGATAGTGGATATCATCATGGAATCCTCCTCCAAGCTCATAGCCAACAAGAAGAGCTGGGAAGACCCCGTGAAGAGGCAGGAGATAGAGGAGATCAAGACCCTGCTGCTTTCTGTCATCGAAGCAAGGGGTAAAGTGCTCCTGGACATGAACGTCCCGGCTGACAAGCTGGATGCTGTCATAGAGTCCCTGCCATCCATGAAGCGTCCGACAGTATCCCAGTTGTACAAATCTGATTACTATGCTGTGGAGACCGTTGTCAACAAGAGCGAGGTAAATCTTCTGATACCCAAACTCAAGGCACTGGGTGCTGAAGATATCCTTGAGATGGACATCTCAAAGATAGTCTACTGATATTGAGATACAATGAAACAGAGGTTCTGGCAAGATTTCCTGACTGCAGGCACTCTGAGCCCTCTTTTTTAATCACATATGCAGGACAGAGCAAATACCCTATTTTTTTCGTATGCCTCCTTGTAAAATAGTATGACTATACACTTTCTGCATCCATACTGTAATTTTAGTTAGGATGATGCCTGTTTCTATATTTCCTTAGAATGAATTAGTTATATATAGGGGATATTATATAATAAGCTGACTTTCCATGCCAATTGATATAATAACTCTGGTCCAGGCTTTCATTCTTGGCTTCACTATCGGTGTCTCCGCTGCACTTATACCTGGTCCTATGATGCTTGCGACCATCGGCATATCCATTAAGAAAGGATGGAGGACCGGACTTTATGTCTTTGGCGGTCATTCTCTGGTAGAAATATCTATAATCCTGCTTATTCTGGCAGGCGCCTCATCTTTTATAATGAAGGACATGCTATCTCACATCGCGATAGTGGGTGGCCTTTCGATGATACTTTTCGGGGCGATCATCATCCGCAAAGCAAAAGAGGTGTTGACAATGGACATTACCGCTTCGGCCGGTAAACTCGATATTTCCTCTGGTCCCGTATCTGCAGGCATTCTCACATCAGCATTGAATCCGACTTACCTTTTCTGGTGGCTGACAGCCGGGAGCGCTATTATCATGCAGCAGTACCTGGCAGGCGTATTCGCAGTGGTTGCATTTATCATCGGCCACTGGCTGGCAGATCTCGGTTTTCTTGTATCAGTATCTTCATCATTTTCCAGAGGCAAGGAATTCATGTCACGCCGTACCCACCAGAGACTGCTTTACACATGCGGAGCATTCCTCATAGCCATAGGGTTCTTTTTTATCATCAGCCATAATAACGTTGCTGCAATGATCTGAAACCATTATCTGAAACAGGGATACGGCAGGCTGCCTGCCGTATCACTTAACCCCTTTTTCTTTTAAGGTAGCCCTTGAACTGCTCATAGCCAGTGGTCAGGTGCTCCATATGCTCTGTTCTGGATTCTATCTCCCTGAGGTGTTGCGGTGGCTCAGGCTCGATACCTATCACTGCTTTTACCTCTGCAGGGAATTTGGCAGGGTCTGCGGTTTCCAGGGTCACAGCAAGGGTCTGGTCCTTTGTGGCTTTCCTATATTCCGTGAGGCCTTTTATGCCGACGGCCCCATGCGGCTCTATCAAAATGTTGTGCCTTTCATAGAACTCTCTCATAGTTGCCTTTGTGTCCTCATCTGTTATTGGAATTGAATATATGTCCTGCTTCAGTTTCTCCATATCTGGCATGCTATGAACGTTGCCTTTTTCGTCCATTTCCCCGCCGTATATAGTTATCAGCCTTGCCAGGTTGCTCGGGTGGCCCACGTTCATGGCATTGGAGAGACAGTTCCTTGAAGGTTCGATCTTGCCGTACCTGCCTGTATCCAGGAAGCATGGCACTTCATCGTTCTCGTTAACAGCAGCCACTATTTTTTGGACAGGCAGACCCATGGTCTTTGCAAGCACACAGCCCATCATGTTCCCAAAGTTTCCGGAGGGTATCGAGAACACTATCTTCTCCGGGTAATCCCTCAGTTTCAGGTATGAATAGAAATAGTAGATGGACTGGGGTATGAGGCGGCCTATATTGATGGAGTTGGCCGATGAGAGATTCATGTGTTTCAATTCATCATCCGCAAATGCCTGCTTCACCATCGCCTGGCAGTCATCGAACTTGCCTTCTACTGACAGGGCGGTTATATTCCTCCCAAGGGTTGTCATCTGCTTGCGCTGGCGGTCAGATACCTCGGTCCGCGGGAAGAGCACAATGACGTCTATATTGTCCAGGCCATAGAATGCATGAGCAACAGCACTTCCGGTATCTCCGGAGGTCGCTGTGAGTATTGTCAGCTTCCTGTTCTCCTTCTTGAGATAATACTGCATGAGCCTTGCCATCATACGAGCCGCAAAATCTTTGAAAGAGGATGTCGGGCCGCGGTCAAGACGCATGATATATGTGGTCTCGTCTACTTTCTCAAGAGGGACGTCGTAGTTGTAGGCGTCATATACTATTGCCCTGAGGGATGCTTCATCAATCTCTCCCTCCAATATCCTCCCAAGTAACCTGAAAGCTATCTCCGGGTAGGTTTCATCCTTGAGGGACATGAGTTCTTCCTTTGAGAATAAAGGAAGCTGTCTTGGCATGTACAGGCCTTTGTCAGGGGCAAGGCCGGTTATCAGGGCAGTTTCAAAAGAAACTTCCTCTGCCTTGAGATTAGTGCTATAGAGTCTCATTGGTATCAGGGCTCGATAAGGGTCAGTTGATATTCATAACAAAGAATGAAACAGCTCCTATGGCTCATTTTCAATAATCTTTGTCTCTTTTTGTATCAAGAAGCGTGGCTCATTTATGAGCTTTTCCATTCTGTGCACAACAGCATGCAGCATGTCAGGCTTTCCTCTCCAGGGAAAGTGTATACACCTCTATGCCTGCACCTTTGCAGGCAATCAGCCTGCTTTCCGCAATCCTGGCACACACAATTCCAAGCCTTATCCTGTCAGTCGGGACATTGTATTTCTCCGAATAGGGTATCCTGAACCTCTGGACCTGGCCAATTGCATTATCCCGGGCTTCGATCTCGATCTCCACAAGGAGATGGTCCTCATTTTCACTCAGGAAGAGAACATCTATCCTCCCGCCAATAAGTTCGACCTCAGTATCCACAAATTTGAGCCCATTATCAATAAGCTCAGGGAAAGTCGATATCATCCTGGAGATATCCTGTTCGGAAATTGACTCCTGGCCGAATGCATCAGTCAGGTTGTCGGCTCTTATAAGGGCTTTAAGGTGGGAGGCGATATCCATTCTTTTCTTATTAACCTCATGTGGATACACGTTCCTGATACGCCCATCCTCAAGCTGGACAAGAATGCCCTGCTTACCTACCTTCTTGTTGCGCGATATCGGAAGAGCTCCACTGCCCTTGCTGACAACCCCAATGGCATTCCTTCTGCTGACCAGACGGATAGATTCGGCAAGCTCCTCCTTCTCCGCATCATCCAGCGTGGCGACATCTATCATCTGATAAGGAGCATTGTGCTTTTCCCTGACTTCCTCAAGCAAGGCTCTATAGAGTTCGATGCTTGAAGCATCAGTCTCATCAGTCACATATAACTTGTATTCCAGCAACGATCATCCTTCCTCACAATGGAACATATTAATGCCATTTAATTACTTCTATTTGACCCAGGTTCGATAACAATCAGGTGTATGTTAACTCCCGGTTATCATTTGTATGGTGTTACAGTGTTTGTCTCTATAAGGTGATGTTCTCCTTAAAGCACTGAAAAGCCCACTTTGGAAGATGAAAGCCCTTCTAAGAGGACAAATACTTCTAAAATGCCGGAGGGTCTTTTCAGGCGGAAATAGAGGATAATTGAGCTCTTTATTAGCAAAAGCAATTATTAACGATTATTATAGCATTTTGAACCTCATTATATCCCGGTAAATCTCAGGAATTAGTTTTAAATACTCGAAATCCAATTTAGACAAATTCACTCACGTGTTATCAAAATAATGGATTAGAAAGTCTTAGAAATCCATTTGAGCACAGTGATACCCGTGTTACCAGAATATGCGGCTATGAAGCTTCCGAATTCAAGCCGGATAGGTTATGTGCTAAAATCATTAGCAGCCTTACAGGCAAAAAGGAGTAGATATGAGAAAAGAGTTATATGAATTTCCTCTGGCAGATTTCATTTCCGAAAAAGATTTCAGATCTATTAAAAAGTTCTCCCAGGATAAAGAAACCCCTTTTTTAATCGTTGATTTGAAAAAGATCGAGAAAATGTACGATCTGATCATTGACAACATGCCTTTTGTGAAAGTCCATTACGCGGTCAAGGCAAACCCTATGGATGAGGTCATTGTTGCTCTCAAGAACAAAGGCTCTAATTTTGATGCTGCAACGGTCTATGAGATCGACCAGCTCTTAAGGCTCGGGATAGAGCCGGAGCGCATTAGTTATGGGAACACCATCAAAAAAGAAAAGGATATCGCCTATGCATATGAAAAAGGAATAAGGCTCTTTGTCACTGATTCAGAGAACGACCTCCGGAAACTGTCAAAGAATGCACCGGGTTCAAGGGTCTTTTTCCGTGTGCTTACCGAAAGTGACGGAGCAGACTGGCCTCTTTCCCGCAAATTCGGCGCCCACCCTGATATAATATACAAGCTTATCCTCAAGGCTAAAAGAATGGGCCTTGAGCCTTATGGTCTTTCTTTCCATGTTGGGTCGCAGCAGCGCGACATCGGACAGTGGGACAGCGCCATTTCTATGTGCAAATATCTTTTCGTGGCTGCGGCTGAAAAGGGTGTCCAGCTGAAGATGATCAACCTTGGTGGCGGCTTCCCTGCAAAATATATCTCTCCCGCCCATGAGCTTGAAACCTACGCTGACGAGATACGCCGTTTTCTACATGAGGATTTCGGCGATGAACTGCCTGAGATCATCATTGAGCCCGGCAGGTCACTCACAGCAGATGCGGGCATCATCGTAACCGAGGTTGTCATGATCTCACAGAAAGCCAGATATAATCAGTATAGCTGGGTTTATCTTGACATAGGGAAGTTCGGAGGACTTATTGAAACACTTGAGGAGTCCATCAAGTACCCTATATATTGTGAAAAAAAAGGTTACGCTGAAGAAGTGATCCTTGCAGGTCCGACCTGCGATAGTATGGACATCCTTTACGAGCACCATAAATACGCTTTCCCCCATACTCTCAAAGAAGGTAACAGACTCTACATTTTCACTACTGGCGCCTACACACAGAGTTATAGCTCCATAGCTTTCAACGGTTTCCCGCCGCTTAAAGCCTATATCCTCTGAAGGGGAGAGCATCCCCTTCATTTATTTTTAGGTATATTGCTATGCGGAAGCCTATTTTATGACTTCGTATCCTGCACTCTTCCATGCGCTCATGCTTCCAAGTACATTGAAGACTTTCCTGTAACCGTTCTTTTTCAGAATGGAAGCCGCAATATTAGAGCGTCGTCCCGAGCCGCAGTAAACCACCACCTGGCAGTTTTTTGGTACTTTATCGAGATTCTCTTCCACATGCCCTACATATATGTGCCTTGCACCTTCGATATGTCCGCTCTCCCATTCATCGTCACTTCTTACATCCAGGATAAATAGCTCCTCATCGGCATCGAGTTTATTTTTCAGGTCATGGACCGACAGGAGATTAAAACCCTCCACAGGTAAAGCTTCGATATACCAGGCTGCAATCCCGCCATTGAGGAAACCTGCGACATTGTCATACCCGAGCCTGATCAGATATCT
This sequence comes from Methanolobus sp., assembly GCF_030682845.1. Lineage (GTDB taxonomy): Archaea > Halobacteriota > Methanosarcinia > Methanosarcinales > Methanosarcinaceae > Methanolobus. Next base: position 26,665 of record NZ_JAUXNK010000083.1, read on the forward strand.
TACCGCTGTTTCCAGTTGCTCCTTATCTTCCAGCACCAGAAGAATAGGCGCATTGTATGGGAGCACCCAGCCTGCAAAAGAAGGCAAGCCTCCAAGCCAGATGCTATAGGTATCCCTTATATGAGCGCCTCCGAAAGAGTGTGGCATACGTGCATCTGCAACTACGCCTCCATTTTCCATTTTCTCCCTGAACTCATGCGGTGAGAGAAGTTCCGGGCTTGGCTCATCATGTAAAAGTGGAGGACCCTCCAGATTGTATTTTTCCATCTGCCGGAAGTAAGGTGGAAACTCCAGACGCTCCTGAAGTTTGTATTTTACAAAATCCTCTTTATTTGTGTTCCTGAGAGCAGGATTCTGAATGCGCTCAAGTCCAAGTGTGCTATGCTCCCGTGTCCCGATAGCACCTCCACACATCGAACCTGCACCATGCGCAGGGCATAATATCACCCCATCTCCCAGAGGAAGTATTTTGTTGAAAATGCTGTCATACAGATTGGAAGCCATCCTGGGCGCCTCGTCCGGACCATAGAGATCGGTCCTTCCTACATCGCCAATGAACAGCGCATCCCCGGTAAAGACTATCACCGGCTCTTCACCTGCTTCAAGGTCAGTCAGGACATAGGACATACTCTCATCAGTATGACCCGGAGTATGCAGGGCTGTCAGGCCCAGCGAGCCAAAACGAAAATCCTGGCCTTCATCCACATAGTTCCCGTACTTGAAATCCACGCCTCTGCCATGATAGATCTTTGCACCGGTAAGACGTTCCAGTTCAAGGGAACCAATCACATAATCTTCATTGCGATGGGTCTCGAAGATGTATTTTATCTTCATGCCTTCATTCCTGGCAGTGTCGGCATATATCCTGCAATCTCTCCTGGGGTCGATGACAACTGCCTCATCTCCCGAGCCGATGAAATAGGACAGATGAGCCAGGCCATCTGATTTAATCCGCTTGAATATCATTTCGATTTTCCCTCATTATCCTCATTTAATGACGTATCTGGAGAGCAGGACAGCTAGCTGAAATTCAAGTTACATTATGCTGACCACTCTGATTTCCCAGTTAGTTCTATAATTGCATGCTTCATATCTTTTTCTTTGCTCTTCTGGTACGTTATATTCAAGACTGAGATCATTACCGGGTAGTCATCAAAGAAGCGTTTGAAGATTTAACGCTGCTAAAAAAACATTGCTCACATGAAGATAGCATTTAATATCATCTTCAGCCTCAGTGTCAAATTAATCAAGGTTCAGGTTAAATAAAAAAGGTGACTTACTATGGTTGTGGGCAGTGGGGTGCCCGCAAACGCGGGAGTGGATCAATTGAGAGATGTTGGGGAACATCTCGGATTCGTAAGATAAAGGCGCCTTAAAGCGTGGTGGTTTCCAGGCGCCTCAACCTGCCTAGAAGTTATCTTGTCAGTATTATATAATTTGTTTTAAGTAGCATAATGTCAGATAATAGGTATAAAGACATTCTATTAAGGTTAGTAATGGTCACAGGTTAATAATGGTCAGATGTGAGATGGAATGTCGGGTTAGAGGATGTTTATGAAGAAACCGCTACTTGATGTCATCTTTGCGTCTGAGAAACGGAAAAACTCATTGCTTTTGCTGCAGGACGGACCTAAAGAGATAACAATGCTGCTGCAATCACTGAATACCACCCGGCAGGCATTACTTCCGCAATTGAAGATACTGGAAGAGAACTATCTGATCAGTCGCCGCGGCGATAAATATGAATTAACTTCTATATCAAAGATCATCGTCGATGAAATGGCGCCTTTTGTAGCCACATTAAATGTACTGGATCATAACAATGATTTTTGGGGAGAGCGAGAGCTGGATTTTCTCCCTCCTGAAATCCTGAGCAGGATTCGTGAGCTGGAGCCGTATACAATAAATGAGCCATCAATATCCAACATCCATGAACTGAACAAAGAGTTCACTGAAACGACATCATCATCAGAAAGGATGTGTGCTGTTACTACAATATTTCATC
>NZ_JAUXNK010000031.1 GCF_030682845.1 Methanolobus sp.
AGGAAACTGTTCAGGCTTCGATTAACCACTTTTAATGTCTGCTGAGCATTATCGCTATGTAGCAAGCTATAATTCTCGTTTTCTTTACAATGGTGGTAGTTTTCTTCGTAGGACAGGAATTCGTTATTATTGGAATAATGATTGTTGATGGAATACAATCCTACATTGAACATGTTCTTTGATAGAAAACAGAGAGTATCGATTATCTGATATTGCTTTTTCGATAACCTGAGGTAGTTACTCACTGTTAGTAGCATAATATATTATAGCTCCTGATTACATTTAATTGTTTTTAGCATCGTGCGAGGGCTCGTTTCCTCCCATGATTAAAATCGTGGGTTTCCACGGCCCTCTGCGCTCCCATTTTTCATGATCGTATGCTGTTTTTTGCAGATATCTTCAGATAGTCTTATGATATCGGTTCTTGTTGGTTCGTTTAATAATTTTTTCCGATACTTGTATACAAGGATCAGGTGGTATTGCAGCAAGTATTTATGTCGGTTTTTTGATTTCCATGTATTCATAATATCGCCATTCAGCCCATACCCGAAAAGGTATGGGATTTCTGGCTAGTGCTTTTTAAATATTGGAGCAAGCATGAGTGAAAAAAAGACAAACATACTTTGTTCTTTGGCAGATGCGGCAAGCAGGAATATCGAAGATAAACTGATCTCACTCCGGCAATGGAAAAGTGTAGACCTTCCCAAATCATGGGAAGGCCTCTCCCGTGTTCTTGAAAATAAAAGCCACAGGATAATTGAGATCGAACAGCATCATATATACCAGGACAAAATCGACGAAAAGATGAAACTGCATGGATATGACACTGATCTCATAATAGTTGCCTCCAAGCATAAAAGCAGCGATGGAAGGGCAGTCCTGACCGCACACTTCACAGGAAATGTGAAAAATGCGGATTTTGGAGGGAGACCTTTTGAGCTGTCGATACCAGCTCCCTTTGTCATGTGTTCCATTCTACGGAATATGCAACTTCTTGCAGATGGAACGGGATTTGAGGTAAATATGGAGTCAACACATCACGGACCTACAGACATCAGCACCCCAATGGTGTATGCTGAGATAGGAAGTGGTGAAGAACAATGGTCAGACATCAGAGCTGCGGAAATAGTTGCAAAGGCAATACTTGAGGCACACCCGGAAAAGAAGCCGGTGGCCATAGGGATCGGAGGAGGGCACTATGCAAGCAGACAGACAAAACTGCTGCTTGAAGAAAACATTACCTTCGGACATAACTTTCCGGATCACCAGCTAGGTGATATCGGTACAGACCTGATACAGCAGGCTTTTGAAAAGTCAGGAGCGGATTTTGTATATTTTGACAGGAAATCCATGCCTTCCAGAGAGAGGGACAGAATGCAGAATATTATCCGGGACCTTGGATATATAGCCCTGCGGGAAGGAGACATAAAAGAAATAAAAGGTCTGGATTGGGACTTGTTCCTGCAAGTCCGCAAAATAACTGAGAAACTGTGCCCCGGAGGAAGGTTCAGCATCACCGAAGGCTTCCGGACAGCAACAGCCAAGGAAGTACAGGCAGGACAGCAGGTAAATTTATGTGCCGCCAGGATAAATGAACAGTTGCTTCAGGAGACATCTTCAGTCGACAGGGAAGCAATGCAGGCAGTGCTGGAAAAATTTGCGCCCATATATATTGAAAGAGGGAATGGCACCATATCCGGATATATACTGGGAGTCGGGGAACACATGAAAATAACGACGCAGGATATCATAAATGAATGCATTAAAATACTAAAAGAGCATTATGAAGTTAAATATATTCCAGAGGAGAATCTAATTTATATAGTGACTGAGAATTTCAGTCCCAGGATGGCAAAGGGACTTGGTATCAGTCCGGGTCCTCTGTATGGAAAACTGGCTAATAAGGAAACGATCATATTTAATGGGAAGACCATTGGACCGAAACTGGTCCATATGCGAAAGATTAAAGAAATCCCATTGACCATTCACTAACAATCACACCTGTAATTGAATACACGACTTCTGAGGGAAAAAAGATGAAATCCATAGTAGAAGAGGCACTGGCAAGGTCTGAACAGGAAGCACATCTTCGCAGCCCAGCTAAAACCCCTGATCACAGAGATATTAACGCTGAACTTGAAGAGATGTTGCGCGAGTTACAAACCAACATCAAGGTAATTGGTTGTGGCGGCGGCGGTTCGAACAGTACGCAAAGGATGGCGGACGAAGGAATTAAGGGAGCGGAACTGATTGCACTAAACACAGATGCTCAGCACCTCCTGCACATAAATGCTGACCGGAAGATACTCATTGGCAGGAAAAAGACAAGAGGCCTTGGAGCAGGCAGCCTTCCGCAGATCGGAGAGGATGCAGCTATTGAGAGTGTCGATGACATTGCCAGTGTGGTACAGGGCAGTGACATGGTATTCATCACAGCCGGACTGGGAGGAGGAACCGGAACAGGTTCAGCCCCGGTTGTTGCAGAGGCGGCAAGGGATGCAGGCGCACTGACAATTGCCGTTGTAACACTGCCTTTCAGTGTAGAGGGACATGTCAGGCGCACTAATGCAGAAGCAGGTCTTGAAAGATTGAGAGACGTCGCTGATACTGTCATCGTCGTACCTAACGACAAACTGCTGGAAGTTGTTCCGAGATTGCCTTTGCAGGCAGCCTTCAAGGTTTCCGATGAAGTGCTGATGAGAGCCGTGAAAGGCATCACTGAACTGATCACAAAACCAGGCCTTGTCAACCTTGACTTTGCTGATGTCAGGACTGTGATGCAGAACGGAGGCGTTGCCATGATCGGTCTTGGCGAAGCAGAAGGAGAGGCAAAAGCAGTAGAATCCGTGCAGAAAGCACTCCGAAGCCCACTGCTGGATGTTGACATCTCAGGCGCTACATCAGCTCTTGTAAACGTCGTCGGCGGACCGGACATGACCATCGCCGAAGCAGAGAGCGTGGTACAGGAAGTATACAACAGGATAGATCCCGAAGCAAGGCTTATATGGGGTGCCCAGATTGACAATTCCCTTGAGAACACTGTACGCACTATGATAGTTGTGACAGGAGTGAAGTCTCCACAGATATATGGCCACGGGGGAGCAAAGAACGTGACCAGGAGATATGGAATAGACTTTGTCAAATAATGGGTTCACCTGTTAAAGCACGCGATTGGACAGTACATAACTGCGCCGTCCAATCGAAAGGTATTTTATTATGTACGTTATTTAGATTCCGCCATAAACATGTATTTGGCAGAGTATACAGAACAAGATCTTATACTAAAATATAATCAATTATCTATCCTTACTATCTCATCAAGCATAACCGGTTGTGAAGTATTTGGCAGAAGACTCGTTTGATATAAAAGAATTTAACAGTAATTTAGGCCAGACCCTGAAGTCTTACATCAGGGTGCTCAAGCTGACAAAGAAACCTTCCAGGGAAGAGTTCCTGACCATAGCGAAAGTTGCGGGATTGGGAATCCTTGCAATCGGATTTGTTGGCTTCATAATATACGCGCTACTGGTCGAAGTACCGAGAATGGTGTAAGCATGGCTGGAGATTCTGTGATATTTGTAGTTAAGACCACTGCAAACCAGGAGCGCTCAGTTGCAAACATGATCACCCAGGTAGCGCGCAAGGACCACCTGGACATAAGGGCCATAATTGTCCCTGACGAACTTAAAGGATACGTACTTATTGAAGCTCCTGAGCCCGGCGTAGTGGAGCAGGCCATCCAGACCGTCCCCCATGCAAGGACCGTTGTAAAGGGCAGGTCAAGTATAGAGGAGATCTCACATTTCCTGACTCCCAAACCAACAGTTACAGGCATAACTGAGGGTGCGATCATTGAGATCACCTCCGGACCATTCAAAGGTGAGAGAGCTCGTGTCAAGAGAGTTGATGAGGGCCATGAGGAGATCACAGTTGAACTCTTCGATGCAGTCGTACCGATACCTATAACTATCCGTGGCGATACTGTAAGAGTCCTCAGGAAAGAAGAAAATAATTCCTGATACAATTTATTTATAATTAAAATTTAATGGTGATGTTCAAATGGCAAATGTCGTTGAAGCACTGGTCCCAGGAGGCAAGGCAAACCCAGGACCACCACTTGGTCCGGCACTTGGTCCTCTCGGGATCAACGTAAAAGCCGTGATCGAGAAGATCAATGAGAAAACAAGAGATTACAATGGAATGCAAGTCCCCATCAAGGTAATAGTTGCTGCGGACAAGAGTTTCGAAATCGAAGTCGGTACACCCCCCACAGCTGCACTGATCCTGAAGGAACTTGGACTTGAGAAAGGTTCAGGTGCCTCCGGGAGCGTAATGGTGGGCGACCTAAAAATACCACAGGCTGCCAAGATAGCACGCATGAAAAAGGATGATGTATTAGCATACACCTTAAAAGCGGCTGTCAAGGAAGTCCTTGGAGCATGTGTACCAATGGGTGTTACCGCAGAAGGAATGCACGCCAAGGAATGTCAGAAAGCCATCGATGAAGGCAAGTTTGACGAAGTGCTGGCAGGCGAATCCTGGTAACCGGACTTGACATCAGAGATAACCGATAGGTTTAAAACTGTTGTTTAAGTAAAAGGTGCCCGTCAGAGAGAGTTTCAGGCATATATCTGAAACTCTAAATAAGCCGTAGTAGACCGTAACGGTCCTGCCTGAACTGTTTGTTCAAACTACGGGAGGTAAAGAATGGCAGAGCAAAGAACAATAGAAGTTATTAACAGGTTATTGCAGGAGTCGCCGCAGCGTAAATTCGCTGAGAGCGTAGACCTGGCGATCAACCTGAAGAATCTTGACATGAGTCAGCCTAAAAACCGTGTCGATGAGGAAATCATATTACCGCATGGTTTAGGTAAAGACCTCAAGATCGCTGTTTTTGCAAAAGGAGAAGTAGGTCTCCAGGCAAAGGAAGCAGGCGTCAAGTATGTGTTCACGGATACAGACATCGCCGAGCTTGGAGGAGACAAGTCACGCGCAAGAACAATTGCCAACGAATGTGACTTCTTCATTGCTGAAGTTCAATACATGGCCCAGATCGGTAAGAACCTGGGTGCGATCCTTGGTCCCAGAGGAAAGATGCCGATACCCTTGCCGCCTGGCAAGAATGTCGGAGATGTCGTGAACAATGCAAAGAACTCTATCAGGATCAGGTCCAAAGATAGGCTTACATTCCACGTTTCCATCGGACGGCAGGATATGGATGTCAAGAAGCTGGCAGAAAATATAGAAACTGTCCTGGGCAGGGTCGAACAATCCCTTGAGAAGGGAAAGCATAACATAAGGTCAATTTATGTTACAACGACCATGGGCAAATCCGTGAAGGTGGTATAAATGCAAGACATTCACCACGCAGAGCATGTTCCTCAATGGAAGAAACAGGAAGTTGAGGAGATCAAGGAACTTGTAAAGAAGTATCCCCTGTTCGGAGTAGTGGGCGTCGCCGGAATTCCCGCCAAGCAACTTCAAAAAATGAGAAGGAACCTCCAAGGTACCGCTATTTTGAAGGTTGCAAGGAACACACTTATAAAAAGGGCATTTGACGAGTCTAGTGAAGACATCCAGAAGATGGATGGTTACATTGACACACAGACAGCCCTGATATTCACCGAACAAAACCCGTTCAGACTATACAAATTGCTTGAACAGAGCAAAAGTCCCTCACCTATAAAGGGAGGTACTGTTGCACCGAAAGATATAATTGTTCAGGCAGGTCCGACAGGTTTCCCACCAGGCCCCATACTCGGGGAAATGCAGGCCGTAGGAATTCCTGCAGCCATAGACGCCGGGAAAGTGGTTGTAAGGGAAACTAAGACGGTTGCAAAGGAAGGAGAGGTCGTCTCACAGAAACTGGCAGCCATGCTCACAAGACTTGAGGTCTACCCAATGATAGTGGGCCTTGATCTGAGAGCAGTCCTTGAAGCAGGTTCGATCTTTACACCGGATGTCCTGGCAATCGATGAGACAAAGTTCTTGTCAGATGTCATGCTGGCAGCCCGGCAGGCACTTAACTTATCAGTCAGTGCAGCATACCCGACAGCAGACAATATCCGCACTATCATCGCAAAGGCTACAACAGAATCACGCAACCTTGGTATCTACGCAGTTGTGCTCGAGCCGGACATCATGGATGCCCTGCTTGGAAAAGCATACTCACAGATGCTTGCAGTTGCATCTGCAGCATCAGATGTTAATGAGGAAGCAATTGACGATGAGCTGAAAGAGACCCTTGGAGCAAGGGCCACATCAGCAGCGGTAGCAACCGAAGCAACTGAGACAGTTGAAGAGAAGGAAGAAGAGGAAGAGAACAGCGAAGAAGAAGGAATGGCTGGCCTCGGAGCACTCTTTGGATGAACAAGACGGACATAATTACAACATTTACATTAACAAACAAAAGGTGATTTCACATGGAATACATATACGCAGCACTTTTATTGCACAAAGCAGGTAAAGAGATTTCAGAAGCAACAGTTACTGCCGTACTTCAGGCAGCAGGCGTAGAGGTCAACGATGCACGCGCAAAGGCACTCATCGCAGCTCTTGAAGGCGTAGACATCGAGGAAGCAATGGCAACTGCAGCAGTCGCAGCAGCACCAGCAGCCGCAGCAGCACCAGCAGCCGCAGCAGCAGCAGCACCAGCAGCAGCAACCAAGAGCGAAGAAGAAGACAAGGAAGAAGCAGAAGAGAGCGGAATGGCCGGTCTCGGTGCACTCTTTGGGTAAACAAATATCAAAAATGCTCGCCTTGTGCGAGCAAATCTCTTTTTTTAAATAGCGTTTTTTGAATATCCGACACTTCACATTGTATTTTGAAGTAAGTGTCCTTTACCATAACAAGTCTATTCCTCATTAATATAAGAATAACATTGTTCCAGCCCTCATATCATGCCAGTGCATAGAGAAGTAACATGTCAGCTTTTTATGATTGACCCATTTACCCCTTTAAGGCCGTTTAAAGAACATTATTCCAAAGAGTATGATAGCACTAGTGAACCCGATTATTCCAAGTGCAGGCAGATACCCGGTTCCTCGGACTGACAGGTAGGCTGAGGACACAAGGATAGCCAGCAGGAAGACATATTTAAAGATGGTATCTATTGTCCGGTATCTCTTGATTTCACTGCTCTTTTTCTCCAGCTTCTCGATCCTGTAGCCTCTTATAGTCTCGATGACATCGTTAACGCCCTGCGGGAGGTTCTTGATTATGTCAAGATATCTGTCCCCTTCCAGTTGCAGGTATTCAGCCGCCTCGAAGGGAGAATATCGCTTTATAAAAACCTGCATTATAACAGGCTTGGCATCTTCCAGCAAATTGAACTTCGGATCAAGTTCCAGACAATTAGCTTCGATGAGTATCAAAGCCCTCTCAAGGGTCGAGAACTCACTGGGAAGAGAAAGGTTATACTTAAGCCCCAGAGTGGCATAGTTGTCACTCTGCCTCTCACCAACGGAGTAATTCTGTTTGGAGATAATATCATCAAGGTCTATCTTGAAACGACGGACATCAATGTCTTCTTTGTTTATCCCGGATATTTTCAGAAAAGCCTCAAAGACTATGTCCACTTTCTTCTTGTATATGCCGTAAAAAAGGTTGAGCATATTGCGGCGCAGCTCATCGTCGATTGTGCCCACTGCACCAAAATCGATGTAAGCTATTCCATCCTGCTGGATGAGTATATTGGAACTATGGGGATCTGCATGGTAGAACCCATCAATATAGACCTGTTTCAGGTAACTGGTGCTGATGAGCTTTGCATACCACTTCCTCTTATCAGCCGGGATATGTGAAAGCTTCCTGATGGGTATGCCTTCCATATAATCCATGATCAGGACATTCTCATTAGAGAATTCATCATAGACACCGGGCACGCGGATCCCATCCACGCCTTCAAAGTTATCCCTGAAACGCTTAAGATTCCTTGCCTCGTTCCTGAGGTCCAGTTCCCTGTTAAGGACATCCTTGAACTCAAAAAGGAAAGCATCAATATCAAAATTACTGCCCAGGCCAAGGGCTCTAACTATGACGGGCTTCAGGTCGTCCAGTATGGCGAGATCCTGGTTGATAGTATTGATAAGATTTGGCTTTGTTATCTTTACAGCAACCCTCTTACCATCATATACAGCCTCATAGACCTGTGCTATTGAAGCGCAGGCAATGGGAGTTGTGTTAAATTCATCGAATATCGCAAGTATATCAAAATCATCCTTTTCCGGAGTATCCGCATCCAATGGCTTACAACTAAGTCCGTTGAAGGCGACCTTCATGAACTCGAAATCAACCCTTTTTACATTGTCCTGAAGATGAGACAGCTCCTCCACATATATGGCAGGAACAATATCCGGCCTTTTACTCAGCATCTGTCCCAGCTTGACAAATGTGGGCCCAAGCTCCTCAAGGGCCATCCTCAGGTTCTCAGCATTCTTCCTGATCTTAATATCTGCAACGCATAAATTGCGCTTATTTGAAACATAATAATTGTTGACTTCGCTGTAGAGAATGCTGAAAAGGCCATACTTGTAGAATAACCTGGAAATAGTGATATACCTGCGGAGTTTTTTAAACATTATTTTATTATTTGTCCTGTAACTAGATATATTTTCTTGCTACCTAATCCGTCTTTTTCTGACGATGATGGTTGTAGAATTGCATTAAATCAGATATTTCTTTATGAGTATGCTCATGAATGTGCAAGTGAACATGTCCTTCCCTGCCCTCTATGGTTTTTGTCAGCACCTCAACAGCTTCATCAAAAGATAAGGGAAGATCATCCGAAGAATAACCAAAACAATTCAATACCTTGAATAGCTTGAAAACATCAGGTGCCTCCAGGTTGTTCGTCTTTAGAAGCTCCCAGTCAGAGAATATTTCCCTCGGAGACCCTTCGGCAACAATCCTGCGATTGAGTACATAGACCCGGTCGGCAAGCTCAGGAAGCGCATTGACATCATGCATTGCAATTATCGTGGTTATACCATCACGTTTGTTCAGATCGTTAATAAGACTTATAAAATCTGCACGGCTTCTAGGATCCAGATTCGCAGTGGGCTCATCCAGCACAAGCACTTTTGGTTCCATTGAAAGTACTGATGCAAGAGCAACTCTTTTTTTCTGCCCGTAACTAAGGTTATGGGGAACTCTTTCTTCAAACCCCTCAAGACCTACTTTTGAAAGAGCCACATGTACGCGCCTTTTAACTTCCTTTTCATCAAGTCCCATATTTATCGGACCAAAAGCAACATCATCGAACACATTTGGCATGAAAAGCTGGTCATCAGGATCCTGGAACACAACACCCACCTGGCGGATCTTCTCTTCAATTCGCATGTCAGAAATAGATCTGCCGAAAACTGAGACATTACCAGTAGGATTTTTGATCGTGCCGTTCAGATGAAGGAAAAATGTGGTCTTCCCAGCGCCGTTAGGACCGACTATCACCACTTTCTCACCTTCGTTGATCGTGAGATTTACATCCTCAAGAGCTGCTGTCCCATCAGAATATGAATAGCTCAGACCCTCGACCTTAATTGCTTCTACCATAATGATCCCAACTGATAAGCATGCACAAAGATAGCAATTCCCACCATACATGTACTTAATACATAATCCTTTGTGCTCATTCTGAGATTTATCAGAGTCATTGGTTTACCTGTGTATCCCTTGGAAACCATAGCCTGATACACCCTGTTTGTACGGTCATAGCTTTTAATGATCAACATACCCAAAAGATTACCAAATATGGAAAGACCGTGGTAATTAGCCTTTAAGGTAAATCCCTTGCATTCCATTGACTCCCACATCCTGCTGAATTCATCCATTATGACGAAAATGTACCTGTATGTGAACATGAGCATCTGCACAAGTATGCCTGGAACCCTGAGGGCATATAATGCTTTTATGGTCATATCAAATCTTGTAGTTGCCAGCATGGTAATAGCGAGTGTAACTGCAGCAAGGGCCCTGATTATTATAAGGGAAGCATATGCCAGGCCTTCCATTGAAACCGAAACTCCGGCTATGTTTATGAGTTCCGTGCCTTCAACCGTAAGAGGCATGATCAGCAATAAAGGGAAAAGGAAAAAGAAAACCATGCGTATTCTCTTCAGGGCAAAACCAATTGGTAACCCGGATATAAGTAATATGAATAGTGAGAACAAGAACCCTAATAAAGCAATCCTGATATCGTTTACAAAAACAAAAGAGAAAATAAGCAAGGTGAAAGACACTATCTTGGCACGGGGATCGAAGTGATGTATTGGCGAATCCATTGATGCAAATTCATCTATCTCCGGATATTCCATTAAACACCACCTTCAATCAAATATAAGTGTTAACTTATTCACTTTTAGATTTCCTTGATGACAAGTACAGTGCTATACCTGCAATTCCAAGAATATACCCAAAGCCCGCACCAATTCTTGTAGCCAGTGGCAATTCAGCTTCTTCCGGTTCACTAACCGCATCACCTGTGAGACTAAAAGTCTTTTCGTTCTTGTGGCCGCTTTCAGAAACAACTACCCTGTATTCAGACACACCTATTTTGGGTGTAAAGTAATACACCCCATCCGAATCGGTCGTGTCTTCAATATACAGTTCCTCTACACCATTCTTAATAGTATAGATAATGACATCTGCATTGGCCATAGGATCCCCGCCACCAAACCAGGCCTTAACCTCAACTTCCGTAATCCGTTCCTGAACATAGACCCTGTGTGCAGAAACTGCAGGCATCAAAAGTGTCAGGGCCACACTTACCAAAACTAAGATCCTGATAATCTTTAAAGAATCCATTATCTCATATCCCCCTTGTCCAGTGGTAACAATTCAGGTCTCACTTTCAAGAGGAAAGTAACAACCGAACCTGTTATGACCCCTTCAATGAACATTACCGGAACATGGGCCATTATCACCACATAAGCTATCTCCCTGAACTCTTCTCCAGTACTTATCAACATCAAAGCCAGAAGAATACCTGATAAGAATATCCCCAGTGATCCACACAGGGCACCTAACAATGAAGGGTTGATACCCTTCCTATATCCGAACCTGAAAGTCGCATATGCAAGAAGGGCCGGCACACCCATCATTACATTATTGATACCAATGGTCGTGATGCCACCGTGCTGGAAAAGGAATGACTGCAAAGTGAGGCCAACAAGCATTGCAGGAAATGCCATGATGCCAAGTACAACTCCAAGGAGTCCGTTTAACAGAAGATGTACACTTGTCGGACCAATGGAAACATGAACCAGGGAAGCGACAAAAAAAGCACCTGTCATGATGGAGATCTTTGGAATCTCTTCAGCCATGTTGTGCTTGCATTTGCAACTCCAGAGAATCACAGCATTCAAAGCTAGTGCTATTGCCCAGCCGGCAACAATGACCGAAAAAGACAACACACCGTCTGAAATATGCATAATTTTAGCCTCAGAATTAAGATAAGTTATGAATTGCTTTTACATTAATGTGATTTCGACCAGAGAATGAATAGCAATATATAAAAAACAATTGATAGGGCGGATAGATGGTCACCCCATCAGTCAGATCTATTCTTTCCTCGTTATCTTATAGAGAGCACCAAGTATGCCTGCAAGGGCAATTGTTGCTACAAATCCGGGAGTACTCGCTGTCTTGCCTGAAGGGGTAGCTTGTGTTTCCCCTGCTGCTTTTGGAGGGAAAGACTCTATTATCGGGACTATAAATACGCCCCTTACCGGCTGACCCTGTTCAGGCTCCATGGTTACTCCAACGAACCAGATTCCCGGCTCGTCGAGGGTATAAAGGAACTCACCATTATCATTTGTCTTGGCAAGTCTGGTGAATACCATCGGTGCATCATAGGGGAACATCTCTTCAGCTGCTTCCACTATCTCAATACCATCCTCCAGGGTATTATATATCTCTATTTCAACATTAGCACCAGCAAGAGCCTCACCATTGTAGAGTGCTTTCCCGGCAAAGACAAATCCTTCCTCCATTCCATAGGGTCTCATATAAGGAATGATCTCGGTTTCCTGGCCAACCTCAGTATCCCAGCCAACCCACATTTCCTCGCCAGAGTGAATAATGGCTTTGGTGAAGTCTACCATATCTTCATCAACATCCTCATATTTTACAGAGATGACTGAATCTCCCATCTGATCTACTGTAAAAGAGGTTTTATATGCAACAAAGGTGCCCATGTTTCCGTCTTCATCCATTCCGTCAACGGTTATTTCTTCAACTGTGAGTTGCTCAACCGTACCGTCTGGTTTGGTAACTGTTACTTCAGGAACATTAGACATATCAAAAAGGATATGTTCGTAAGGGTGACCCCACATAATGTAAATGTCTTTAGTGTCTCCAAGTTCTGCAATGTAGTCTATCGGAGCTACATCCCAGATGGTATCTTCGCTATCACTGGGGAAAACCATAGTGAAATGCGCAGCTGCAATACCTGATGAACAAAGAATGATGCCTGTTAATAATAAACTAAAGATAATCCGTCTCAAATTGAACCTCCGATGGTTTAGTAATTGAAGATGGTAGATAACACTAAATAAATACTTGTTGCTACTAAAAGCGCTTATTAATAAAGACTATCATAATAGATGCTATGATTAAGCACAATAATGGCAAGTCACATAGAAATGATTAAAAAAGGATTTTTACATGACGCAAGGTTTCAATAAGAAAGAAACACTATCCTAGATTGTTGTCATGACAAACTTTTCACCAATAACTGCCGCAAAAGCCCTCTGGCAAATGCGGATCAAAAAAAGACCTTTTGTACTCTCCCATGCAGTTAATTCTTCATGCAACATGAGATGCAAATTCTGCGAGTACTGGAAGGAGAGCGGACCCCAGATGGAGCTTCAAAAGGTTTTCAGTTTGCTTGATGAGGCAAGGGGGTTTGGTATACAGGTCTACAACGCATGGACTGTTGAGCCGTTGCTGAGAACTGACCTTCCACAGATATTCGAACACGCCAAAGGCCTCGGAATGACGACATCCATGATAACCAACGGCCTTCTGCTGGAGAAGAGAGCCGAGGAACTTGTTCACCTTGACTATCTTTCTGTGTCAGCCGACGGCACATCCAGCTATAGGGAGATAAGAGGAGTCGATTTTGAGAGGATATTGCCTGGCATCATCAGGGCACGAGAAGTAATGGGCAAGCCCGTGCTGTTGAACTGCGTCATCAGCGGAAAGAATCTTGATGATATCGAGGAACTCATTCTCCTTGCAAAGAACCTCGACCTGAAGATATCCTTTGAACCCATGTATGAGTTTGGCAGCATTGCCTCAGATACATGGAAAGAGCTTGGCATAAGGGATATGGAAAAATATCGCAGGACTGTGGATAAGATCATCGAATTGAAAAAGGAGGGTTACCCCGTAATCAATTCCCTGACATACCTTGGAATGGTAAGAGACCTGAGAACTGATTATACATGCCATGCCAATGACCTGATACTGTGTGTTGCATCAGACGGGAGCATTGAGAACTGCAGGGTACACAGGGAACCGGTAGGCAATATAAGGGACGGAATTGCAAATGTATGGGAGAGGACGCGGAAAGAAAGAAAGGAAAACGCGGCAAAATGTGAAAAATGTCTGTTCTTCGGATATGTGGAAAACAGCATGCTCTATGATTTCAATCTTGAGGTCATGAGACACTATGACTGGATGTGAGCTGAAGTCCATATATCTAAGACTAATTTTATATAAGTTATATGATAATATATGAGATATCTAAGACAGGTTGATTTCCATGATATCTACAAACACCCGCAGGGTCCTTCTTCTAATAATAGTATCCTTTCTGCTGGCATTGCCGACATTAGTAGCAAGTGCGAGCGCAGAAACTGTTGTACGCATATCCCCCGAGGTGACGCGCGTCAGTGAGAACGGGAACTTCTCCCTGGAAGTGTTCATTGAGCCTGATGCTGCGGTTTCAGGTGCTGAGTTCGCGTTGACATACGACCCTTCACTGGTGAAAATAATTCATGTTTCTGAAGGTGTTTTCCTTAGTCAGGAAGAAGAACAAACCATGTTCTCACCCGGCAGTGACAATACCAACGGTACACTAAGCGGAGTGTACGGACTGGTGCTTGGAGGAGAGAAGGCACTTGATGCAGGTACCTTCGCAAACATAGAGTTCATCGCCACAGGAAAGGAAGGTATTGCCCATATTGAACTCAGGGATGTTACAATCACTAATTCCACTGGTACGAAATTACCGGTGGTAATTAAGAACGGCAGAGTGCTTGTAGGTGATGTACGGGACATCAGCCCATCATCGAACACAGACCAGACAAAGGAAGCAGGCTACCGACAATCGGCGCTGATTATTTTTGCACTGGCAGGTATGTTCCTGGCAGCAAAGAAGAAATTGTAAGATTATGGGGTGCCGGGGCTCTTGTCACTTATTTTGTGTGATCTGAATATTTACTCGGTCCCCATTACGCAGGCCCAGTATTTCTGCAGCACTTCCCTGGTTCACTGCAATCTCGAAAAACCCATGGCTTCCTATGATACAGAGTATGTCGCCAACCTGCACTTGCCCGTATGTTTGCAGGAATGGGACGCAATGATCTGCTATCTGCAGGACTGTACCGGACATGATTTTCCGGTGAACGAGATTATGAGGGATATTAGTTATCACATTCCCAAAGTCGTCAATATAATTAACTTCAGCCAGTATACAGTTATCCCGTATTACTGCGTCCGAAATATCAAGACCGATATAATCATCGATCTTTCCGCCAACTTCTCCGGCAGCCATACCCTTTGCGATAAAAGCCCCTACGCGTGCGAAGATATCCCTGCCATGAAAGGTTGATGAGACAGTGCTTAGAAGATCCTTATTGGTAATTTCGTAAACCTTCGGATCACCCAGCTTCCCTGCTGCAGGCACCATGAGTCCATTGTCGGGACCTACGAAGTACTGTCCTCCTGAGACTATTACTATCGCTTTTCTGGAGGTGCCCACCCCGGGGTCAACAACAGCTATATGGACTGTCCCTTCCGGAAAATATTCTGCCACACTGTAGATGGCAAAGGCGCCTGCGCGTATATCAGCATGCGGGACAGAGTGTGTGATATCCACAATATCCATACCGGGACAGATACCAAGTATCACAGCTTTGAGAGAAGCAGGATAGAGGGTCCCGAAATCAGTTGTAAGGGTCACGATTGCCATAATAGCCGGATTTACGCGGTACTATAAAAGTTGTATGATACACAAAGAGATACTCCGGAAAGAGAGATCAATAAAAAAGAAAAAGAGTGAGAAAACAAAGTAATGCCCAGAGGGCATTACTTTAAGAGGTTGTAGCTCTTGTTGACTATCTTGAGTGCGCAGAAGTCACCGCACATCGTGCATGCGTCTTCATCGCCCGGTGCCCTGCTGTTCCTGATGCTCCTTGCAAGCTGCGGGTCAAGTGCCAGATTGTACATTCCTTCCCAGTCTAGTCTTGCGCGTGCTCTGCCCATTGCAAGGTCAACGTCGCGGCTTTCCTTGTATTTTACCATGTCACCTACGTGTGCTGCGATCTTTGATGTCCTGACACCCTCGACAACGTCTTCAAGGTTTGGAAGTGCAAGGTGTTCTGCGGGTGTTACGTAGCAAAGGAAGTCACAGCCTGCTGCTGCAGCAGTAGCCGCACCTATTGCTGTTACGATATGGTCCCGACCTGCACCGATATCAGTTACCAGTGGACCGAGCATGTAGAATGGCTTTCCGCCGCTCATTGATTTCATGAGCTTGACGTTCATCTCAACCTCATCAAGTGGAACATGACCCGGACCTTCGACTATGACCTGCAGGTCGTATTTGTCGTGTGCCTTCTGTGCGCACTCAGAGTTGATGATGAGTTCCTGAACCTGTGCCCTGTCGGTCGCGTCGTGGATTGCGCCTGCACGCATTCCGTTACCTGTTGAAAGGGTGACTTCGTGCTCTTTGAGGATCTCACAGAGATAATCAAAATGTTCAAAAAGTGGGTTTTCTTTCTCGTTGTGCAGCATCCATGTGCTCATGAATGCACCGCCACGGGAGCAGAGACCACCGAATCTGCCATGTGCCTTCAACCTGTCAAGAACAATGTTGTTGATACCTGTGTGAATCGCCATGAAGTTTGTACCGAGTTTTGCCTGCTCCTCGGTCGCATACCAGAGGTCATCTTCCGTCATATGTATGATGGAACCGTCTCTCTTTGCTGCGGTAATGAATGCCTGGTAAAGTGGTACTGAACCTACTGAAAGAGAAATTGCGTCACACACCTTCTTCCTGATACCAAGGAAGTCCCCGCCGGTACCGAGTTCCATAAGTGTGTCTGCGCCTGCTGCTTCTGCTGCCTTTGCCTTTGCTATTTCCATTTCTTCATCAACTATGTCTGATGATGCACCTATGGATGCATTGACCTTGGTCCTGAGCCCTTCACCGATACCACAGAGCTTGATGTCCCTGTAGGGAGTCATTGGGATGACGATCCTGCCTGAAGCGATACCGCGCCTTATGAAATCAGGGTCTTTGCCTTCATCCTTGGCTACGATCTTCATCTCTTCTGTAATTTTACCATTCTTTGCATCTGTTACTATTGTCATGATCTGTTCCTCGGTATTTGATGTACCCTACAAGAATCATATCGTATATAACACTTTTTAAAAAATTTACTTTCATGCAAATCAACTTAACTTTATTTGCCAAATGTAATGTAAAAAAGTAAAACATATACATCAGAAGATTTAACAGAAAAAGAGATAATAGAGGTTGCAAAATAAATGAAAGCAGATCTTTGCTAAACTGAACTTGAATTGATATTAAATTAAGTTGTCTTGTTTTACACATAGGGAGACTTTTGCAGGAGATGGTTAAAAGCCCTGCTGTAATAACAATGAAAATGAGATGAATGAATAAAAAAATAACAGGTTGGAAAAACTCAGGTTCAGCCTGATATTATCACTTTTTGTCTTCAAGAGACCTCAGGTCCTCGGATAATTTGCGGAGCATGCGCAGGTTCTCCCGGTGAAGGGAAACCGTAAGATCGCTCAGCATTCCAAAAAAGAACATCTGGAAACCTGCAAGAAGAAGAATAGCGGTAAGAATTGTAAGAGGTATGCGGGTAACACCCTGAACCCATTGAAAGACCACGAACAGGCCCGTAATAAAACCAGCCAGCATAAATGCCACGCCTATGATACCAAAGTAGAACATAGGATTATGCAGCCTGGCCATCTTGTAGATAGTCCTGGCTATTCGCGCACCATCTTTCACCGGATGGAGCTTGGTATCAGCTTTATAATGCCTTTTCAGGTAGGAAATCGGGACGACCTTTATCCTGTGATCCTTCTTGATGCTGTCAATGGTCATCTCGGACTCTATTTCAAAGCCCATCTCCCTCAGTTCAAAGGACTTAACAGCTTTATAGGTATAACCCCTGTAGCCTGTCAGAACATCATCAAGCCATTCCCCGTATGCAAAACCGAATAGCTTGTTAAGCATCCGGTTACCAAAGTGATTCAGCTTTGTAAAAGCTCCTGCTTCGTAATCTGCAAACCGGTTCCCCATGACATGGTCAGCACTGCCGTCCAGGAGAGGTTTCATAATTGCATGCACGTCGCTTGCGAGATATGTGCCGTCGCCGTCTATCATTACAACATATTTGCTGTCGATAAGGCTAAATGCTTCCTGGATAGCCTGGCCCTTGCCTTTACCACTCTGGACGATCACACGGGCACCCTCTGCTTCCGCTATACTTCGTGTAGCATCAGTGCTGTTACCGTCAATTACAAGGATATTGTCGAAGCCCTCGGACCTGAAATTCTGTATCAGCTGTCCGATAGTGGCTTCCTCGTTAAGTGTGGGTATCAGAACACACACTTCTTCAGTCGGCAATGAACTCACACTTTTCCGATTAGAGGAGGCCCATACTGTCAAGCTGCTGCCTTACGACCTCAACACCCTGCTCACAGTTCTCAGGGGATTTGCCGCCGGTGACAACCAGTTTACCTGAGCTGAAAATGAGCACTACTACCTTGGGGTCCTCAATGCGGTAGACAAGCCCCGGGAACTGCTCTGGCTCATATTCGATGTTCTCAAGACCAAGCCCTATTGCAATCGCATTCAGGTTCAGGACAGCCTGCAGATCTGCGGAAGCAACTATATTCTGGACGGTGATCTCTGGTTTTTCGAGGGTCTTGATGCCTATTCCATTGAGCTTTTTGGCCATGTTGCCTATGACCGTGTGGACATCAGCTACATTCTTTGCGCCGGTGCATACCACTTTTCCAGATGTGAACACCAAGAATGCAGCCTTTGGATCAGTAACCCTGTAAACGAGACCGGGAAACTTTTGTTTGTTATACTCTGCACCCTCGAACTCGGCCTCTATCTTAGTGAGATCGAATTCTTCTGCAAGCTTTGTAGACGCTACTACATTCTCAATCTTGATATTATAATCTGACATGGTATATCCTCGTATTTAAAGCGAAGTTATATTCAGCGATTGGATATATAAACTTATACCCTCTTGCTTATATATCTTTTTAAAGAAATGCATTTGGCATTTGTCCAGGCCCACCCATGCATACAACAAGGCAATATCCTATATAAAGTAGTCATCCTTGAATTTTTTTAAGGCCTGTAAGGATCGCATCATACTTGCTGCACACCCTTTCCATAAGGCTTCCATCCAGGTTCCGGTGGGTGGGAACAAGTATGTCAGCCCCTTCGCTCACATTCACGCCCCCGGCCGAAAGACCATAGTCAGGAGCTATAATTACGCCTTCTGCAGATACTCCAAGCCGCAGATCCTTAACAATACGGGCTACCATCTCTGTTGCCGGTTTGACCTTCTTACTGAAAACAAGAGCCTTTGAAACATATCTTTCTTCCAGATCCTCAACAAGCTCGGTGCTCTCTTTCACCTTCTCAGGGTCGGAGATATTCTCCAGCGCCTTCATAGCTTCGATAAGGTCGTCAAATGTTGTAGATCCGACTTCGATTATCTCACCGTCATAGTACTTGCTGACACGCTCCCTGTATCCCCTGGAAATTACAAGCTTATAGATATCAGCAAGATCTTCCAGTTCTTCTTCCGTCGGGTCATATGCGTTGATGACCCTGTACTCCCGGATGCCACACATCCCCATAAGGGATTCATACATTGGCGTCACTCCCACGAACCTGCGTCCAAGCCATTTGTTAAGGCCACTCTGCCCGCTCTGCTGCCTGGAAAGTTCGACTATCTTCTGCTTGATAGCCTCAGGGTCATTGGACTGCAGCCCAAAGTAATCCGCAAAAAGAGGAGTTGTTCGGAGCAGCTTGGTCCTGCCATGAGGGACAGCCTCGACAAGCCCCCTTTCCTTAAGCTCGCGGATATGGTCATAAGCAGAGTTACCTCTCTGGTCGATCAGATCCGACTGGACCAGCGGCTGATGATATGCGATCATTGAAAGGGTTCGCAGCATCGGAGCGCTCAGTTCTTTGGGGGCGAATGGACGTACGATCTCCGCATAAGCTGGCTTCACCTGCATTACATAGCGCTCTCCCAGATCAAGTATCTCAATGCCGCTCTCACGTCCTGTGTAATCAGCAATGAGACCCCTGACAACAGTGATAACCTGTTTCTTGGGCTTGTTTAGCAGCCTTGCCAGTGTCAGTGCATCGATTGCTGAACCCGCGGCAAAAAGAGCCGCTTCAATTGCTTCCCTGTCATTCATATTTTGTCGTGCACCTCTTCAGACCGCCTTAAAGGCACCATCAAACGGATACACATAAAGCTCGCCAAAAAGCTCTTTCTGGGCCAGCCATATCTTCTTTTCAGTTGCCAGGAAAAGCAGGGACACGTATGTCATTATATTCTCGGACCTGTCCTCACCCAGAAGGTCTGAGAACTTTATGAACTCCTGCTGCTGAAGATCTTGCCTGAGCTTCTCCCCAAGGCTTTTTACACGCCCCAGGATATCTTCTTCATGGGCAATGCCAAGAACTTCATCAGTAGTAACAGCAGACCTTTCCTCCAGCCTGCGACGGACGTTGCGGTCCTTCCTGCGCGTCTCCACTTTTTCTGCCTTCTGCAGCTCAAGTATAAGTTCATGCAAAGTGACAGGTCTCGTGGCCTGGCGGCGGATGGGGAGCTTTGGCATAGGATACTCTTCCACATCATAGAAGTCCAGGTCATCTTCAAAAGCATCAAAACCAGAATCTTCCTCCTCTTCCTGGACGATGCCTGTAGATTTCATTCTCAGGAGGATGGAAGCATACAGCAGAGTCCTTCCAGATATGCGCAGATCCATCATCTGCATGTGCTCTATACGATCAAGGAAGATATCAGTAACACTTACGATATCAATGTCCCAGGGATTGATGTCCCCGTCCTTTGCAAGATTCAGCAGTATCTCAACCGGCTCACTGAGTACATCCTCTGAAAACTCTATCCGGGAGATGTCAACACCCAGTGCCCTGAGAGTTTCCATGAATTGAGGGTCTATAAATCCATGCAACGAAGACTTTACCGAAGGGATGGCCTCCACAGTCAATCCAATATCCATATCCCCGATGAGCTCGTTCATCGCAACTTCACACCTGTAATGCTTGTAATATTGTTTTCCTGCATAGCTACCCCAATGGTTCTTTCAGCAGCCTCTATCATGGGTTTTCTCAGGGAGACCACAATGAACTGAGCATTCCTTACAGCTGTTTTCACGCGCTGGGCAACTTTTCCTGCATTGGAACCGTCAAGGAACATATCGATCTCATCAAAAGCATAAAAAGGAGCAGGACGATACTGCTGGATAGCAAATATGAATGCCAGGGCTGTAAGGCTCTTCTCCCCTCCAGACATCGCTTCCAGGCGCTGCAGGGTCTTCTCTCTTGGTTGTGCCTTAAGGGTGAGCCCACCTGAAAATGGCTCATCGAAATTATCAAGGACCAGTTCACCAATCCCATCGGAAAGTTCGTTGAATATCTCCCTGAAAGGCTCATTTATTCCATGGAAAGTGGCCATGAAAGTTTCTTTTTTAAGCTCCTCGTACTGCTGGATTCTTTCAAGTATCTGCTCCCTTTCCCTTGAAAGAGTGTCCCGCCTTGTGATAAGTTCATTGATTCTCAGTTCTACCTCGGCATACTCATCGATGGCACGCATGTTGACAGGTTCAAGTTTTTCCATAGCCTTTTCGATCGAAGCTATCCTTGTGCGCACGGTCTCATAATTGGGTACTTCAGCACTGTCATCTATGCCACGTCTCTGGAGCTCTTCTATCAGCTCGCATACCTGCTCTTCCAGAGCCACTTTTGTGGCATCAAGCGCCATCTTGTGCCGCTGGGCCTCTTCATGCTTTGACCTTGTTGCATCGAACTGTTTCCTGGCAGCAACATGCTCTTCGTGAAGAGAAGCGCGCTGCTGCTGCATTTCTTTCAGCTGCTCTGCAAGTTCTTCTTCACGTTGTTTTTTCTCCAGGAGAGACTGCTCAAGCCCTTCGATCTGTACTTTAAGCTCTTTGACACGCTGTTTATGGGAGGATTTCTTCTCCTCCATGGTCCTGATGAGCTCCCTGTTCTCCTCCATCTTTGAGTTGGAGTAATCCCGGTCAAGTTTCAGGGCATTTATATCAGATTCAATATCACGCACCCTGTTATCAAGGCGCCTGAGCTCCTCATCCAGCTGTTCAGCCTGCCTGTTGAGTTCAGGGATCTGGGAGCCTGCAAGTTTTTCATCAAGCACGGAGATATCCCTTTCAAGGGATTCAACAAACAAGCTTCTTTCTTCCTTGCGGGAAACAACGCTTTCCATCTCATCCCGGAGTAGCCTGCGGGACTCTTCAATGTCTGCAAGCTCGGCATTCTTTGACTCGATAAGCTGGGTAAGGCGCTCACCCCTACCGGAAATCTCCTCAAGGTGCATCTCCTTCTTTGATATTTCCTTGTCGCATTCATGGATCTCGCGGTTGACCTGGGCTATATGACCCTCTATCTGGTCGAGCTTCTTGATAGAAGTGCTGCGCCTTGAGTCGAACTCGGTTATCTTTTCGGCGAGCTTGACAAGTTTATCCTTTTCGGAGGCTGCAAATGAAAGACCCGAACGCTGCTGCTTCGAACCTCCCACCATAGCACCGCTCTTCTCGACCATATCACCCTCAAGGGTCACCATCCTCAGGCCACCCATAAGACGACGGGCGTTGGTCATGGTGTCAACGATAAGAGTATCCCTGAAAACGTACCAGAAAGCGGACTCGAACCTGGAGTCAAAATCAATGAGATCTATCGCATACCCTACAACCCCCTGCCGGTCAGACAGGTCCTTATATGGTCGGCGTGGCTCCATTTTGTTCAAAGGCAGAAATGTTGCCCTGCCACCCTGCCTCTGCTTAAGATAATCAATTGCTCTTGCCGCATCTTCGTCATTCTCTACAACCACGGACTGCATCTTTCCGCCTGCCGCTATCTCAAGAGCAGTGGAATATTTATGGTCCACACTCCCAAGCTCTGCAATAGTGCCATATATCCCAGGAAGTCCATGGTGCTTCTTTTCGTTCATGACCATCTCGACAGCCTTGGAATAATTGCTGTGATCTTCGGCACCCCTGACACGCACCTCAATTCGGGCGTAATCCTTCTCATAGTTACGCAGCTCAGCCTCAAGATCTTTTATGACGCTCTGTATCTGGGAGCGGTTACGTTCAAGGTCATCAATATCCTTGGTGAGAGAGTCTATTTTCTCATTCAGTTTTTCAATATCATATTTTACTGAAAGCGTGTCACTTTCAGAGGATTGGGATTTTGACTGCGCATCCTCTATCTCGCTTTCGATGTCTCGCACTTCAGCGGATTTCCTTCTGAGAGAGTCCAGCAGGCGGTCCTCATTGCGCATCAGCTCGTTCTTCTCGTTCTTTGCTGTTTCCAGCTGGGACCTGAGCGCGGATATCTCATCCCTGGTCTGCGCGAACCTGGCATCCACATCCGCGATCTTGCTCTGCAGTATCATCCGCTGTGTCCGGCGGTCCGACATCTCTGCCAGGATGCCTTCCTTGCGCTCGGACTCTTCAGATACCCTGGAATCAAGCACCTCAAGCTTGCCTTTGATCTCATCGATCTCGACAAATGTCTTCCTTCGCCGGGCCTCGATATCCTCAACCTCGTTATCTGCAAGCTCGATGCTGTCCCTGCATCGGGACATTTCACCCCTTATCCCTTCAATATCCTTCTTAATCTGGATCTGCTCATCCTCTCCGGTCTTCTGTATGGAGGATGTCAGCTCCTCTAAAGCCCTTTCAAGCTCTTCCACCCTGCTTTGTCTTTCTGCAAGCGAGGTTGCCAGTTTCTCAAGCACATCTTCCTTCGCTTCAATATCAGCAGTCACTGAACCCAGTTCCGTCTTTGCATCCTTGAGCTTGGCAAGTAACACAAAGCCCTCGAACTTCATCTTCTCTGCTTTTAGGGACTGGTACTTAAGAGCCTGGTCACGCTCCTCTTTAAGTTTCTCAAGCTGCTGGCCAACTTCTCCTATGATGATGTCGACACGCTCGACCCTTTCGCGCACGATCTCAAGTTCATTCAAAGCCCTCTCTTTCTTGCTGTCGAATTCTGCCACGCCTGCGATTTCGTCAATGATCTTGCGTCTTTCAACAGGAGTCATGTTGATAATACGGGTAACATCACCCTGCATTACAACATTGTAGCCTTCCGGGGTGACTCCCGCCTTTGCAAGGTGAGTGTGTATGTCAGTAAGGCTAACTGCCTTGCCGTTGAAATAGAAATAGCTGTAGTAACCACTATCTGTCTCGCGTATCTTCCGCGTAATGGATACTTCATCACTTGCGACCGGCATCTTGTGGTCCGAGTTATCGAACTTGATAGTGACCTGAGCGAAGTCCGGTCTCTTTGCGCTCTCGCCGTTATAGATAAGGTCTGTGAGCTTCTCAGCCCTCATTGTCCTTGAGCTTGAGAGGCCCAGCACAAAAAGAATACCATCTATTATGTTGGACTTACCACTACCATTGGGCCCGGATATGGTGGTAAAACCTTCGTAGAAAGGGATCTTGACCTTTTTACCGAAGGACTTGAAGTTTATAAACTCAATTTCCTTAATATGCACGTGATTCCCCTTTCATTACAAAGGATTATTTCCTGCGGGTAACAGTTATCACTGCATCTTCATTATCGCGGGATTCGACCGTCTCGTAATCTGTCTCAGTCTGCTTGCGCCTGGCCTTGTTCTCGTCTTCTGCGACAATATAATCACAGGAATTATGTGGCTCCGGGAGGGTTTTACGCATTTTCCTCTCATCATCGGTTTCTGCGACAATATACTCTGAACGGGACGGCGGTCTCTGCGGAGGCTTTGCTTCAACCTGCGGAGCTGCTTCCCTTATATTAAGACGCACATTGGCAGGCCTGCCGACAGCGTTGAAGGAATCATTGCGGGACTGTTCTGTGGACCTGACAGAAACATTGGCCCTGTTTGCAGGAATCGCTGGTTGCGGCGGAACAAATTGCCTGACAGGAGCTGTTATAATGGGAGTGGCTGAAGGAGGAGAGGCTCGGGCTCGTGGAGGCTCGGGCTCGTTTTCAGGCTCAGGTCTGTATAACCTGGGCTCCATTTTCTCGACTGACTTCTCAACTGCCTTTTCAACAGCCACTTGCGGTTTGGACTCCTCTTTTTTCTGCTGCCGGGAAACAGAGATCTCACTCAGGGAGCGAATCATGGATTTCTGGTCGAGCAGTTCATCCATTACACCATTGAGGTTGCTGGCAAGCGACTGGATCTTGTGTTCAAGGTTGACGATCCGGTTATTAACATCAAAATCACTCTTCAGATCACTGCGTATTTCCCGCAGAATCGAATCTCTTAGCGTGTTTTTAATATCCTCGAGTTCCGCTTCCTTTTCCTTCAACTGGCGTTCAAGCCTCTCAACGATAAAGTCTCTGTTGTCATTCATGCAAAGCCTCGCAAAACCATTCGGTCCCTCATGTGTTTCAAAAATCCTGATATATTATATGGACAAAAGTATAATATAACTTATGGTTGCTTTTTTTAATATAATTCTTAAATAAGCCTTTTTTGCAGCAGGAATCATTTTGCAATGATCGCCGAACTATTAGTCACAGGGTCTTTCTCCACAGCAAATACATGGTCCGCAGAATCTATCAGTGACTCATCATGCGATACTACAAGGATCTGACCCACACCGATGTCGCGCATCATGTCTATCAGTTTGATCAACTGGTTAACATGCCCTTTATCCAGGAAAACTGTAGGTTCGTCCATGATCAGAGGAGGAAGTCCGGCCTGTTTTCCGGCTACGCCAAGCGAAAGCAGGCGATATATAGCGCACCTTAGTACAAGGTTGAACAAAGCCCGCTCCCCACCGCTCAGGAGTCTGGGTTCAAGGGAAGTTCCGTCCTTCTCGAACACAGTAAGGTTGTAGTCCGCGTCAAGCCTTACATGGGAGTAAGCGTTATTAGTGTACATGAAAGTGAATATCTCATTAATGAAAGTGTCCAAGGCCCCGATATTGTTGGAGCGCAACTGAGATCTGATGCGCATATACATCGCCTCGAGCTCTTGCGCATCCGCATAGATAGCATTGAGATAATCCACCTTGTTATTGAGCTGGTCAAGAACAAGTCTCAGGCTTTCGAAGCGCTTAAGCTCACTTTCAAGCATTCCCGCCTGCTTTGTGATCTCTTCCCGCTCCGCTTGCAGCCTGACGATCTCAGATTTTATGACTCCGAAGGCTTCATCATAGTCCCTGAACAGGGATTCAAGTCTAGATATATCAAAGCCGCCCACCTTGCCGCTTATCTCACGAAGGGACTCATTCTTTTCAGCAACCTGACCATCAAAAATAACGATCACCTCTCTGAAATTCGTGATCTTAGCTTCCATCTGTGCAATATCGGTTTTCATCCTGTCTGCTTCAACGAGGTCCGTGCGAACCTTCCGGGCGGCCTCAAGGAGTTTCAGGCACGCAGAATGTTCTTTCTCAGCTACTTCCAGTTCCTGCTTCAATAGCCGGAGTTTGTCCTGTAATCCCCTTACAGACTCCTCTATAAGGGACCTCCGTGAAGAGAGTTCCTCTTTCTTCTTATCATGATCAAGAAGCAGGGATTGGTATTCCAGAGCCAGCTTTTCAAGACTACGTATGTTCTCTTCGGAGGACTTTACTTCCCTGACTGTGACCTCAATTTCATTTCTGTGAACCCTGGCCTCTCTTACGCGCCCCAGCTTAGAATCCAGAGCCTCCTGTTTTTTCTTCAATACAGCTAATTCTGCCTGGAGTTCCTTCGCTTTCTGGGAGTCCGAAGCTGTCGCCTCCTCAATGCATGAACCCTTAAGATCCTGCATGCACGTGGGGCACTTCCCTTCGCTGAGGAGCTGAGCAGACTTTTTTATTCGCTCCTGTATTTCCGTAAACTTTGCCGAAAGCTCTTTTTCCTTGCCATGCAGGCTTTTTTGCTGGTCGGTCACAAGATCGAAGATCTCCTCGATGTTCTCCAGCTTTTCCAGCGTCAGTCCAAGAGGCTCAAGGTTTGAGATAACAGAAACCTTCTTTTCCTCAAGCTGTGCTATTTTGGTGCGCGATGCCTCAATATCTGACTGTATACCTGTAAGCTTTTCCTTGCTCTGGGAAACAGACTTTTCCAGCTCATGGACATGTTTTTGGTTTTCTGCCAGCGAGTCAGCAAAGGTCGTTTGTTCTTTTTCAAGTACTGCCTTGTTTTTGCTTATATTGCTTATCCTGTCCCTCAATGAGCGCTCACTGGTGTCTATTCCTGATATCGTCCTTTCTATGTCCGAATCATCAAGGTTGAATTCAGAACAAACCTCCCGAATCCTCTTTCGTAGCTCCTCCTGACCGACTCTTGAGGAAGCGATACTCTTCTCCATGGACCCTATCTGGACATACGCCCGGTTCTTCTTCTCATCAAGTTCTTTTATCTGGGACTGGACAGAAACCTTTTTGTCTGCTAATTCCCTGAATTCGGCAATCTTTTTTGAAGTCTCGTCTTTCAATGACAGCGCACGGTCCTTCTTATCATTAAGAGAGGAGATCTCCCTTTCAAGATTCCCGGAGCGTGTGCGCAGTTCTGCAAGTTTTTCAACAGGCTTTGAGTCTTCTATATGCCTGGCGGCTGCATCCACTTCCTTGATGCGGCGTTCCGTATCCTTCTGGTGGCGGCCAACACCTATGCGTGCACTTGACGCCCGCTCACGATACTCTTCCAGTTTCCCAAGCTGCAGGAGATCGTCTATCATCTTCTGCCTGTCCTTTGGCTTGGAGTTTATCAGCACATCGATTTCACCCTGCCTGATATAGACGCAATTCCGGTAGGCCTCTTCATCCATGTTGAGCAGTGAACGTATAGCATCATATGTACGTGTAGGCTGGTCGAAAAGAATCTCAGAATCTCTTCTGAGAATAGCACCCGTATTGGAAGCACGTCCCTTTTCAGGATCATTCCTGAAGAATTGCTCTACTGAATAATCATGGCCGTTCTGTTCGAAATCCAGCATTATGGAAGCTTTTGTAGCACCTTTTCGGATGATATCCGAAATGACAAAATCCTTATCAAGGGTCTTGCTTCCGAAAAGACAGGTAAAGCACGCCTCAAGCAAGCTGGATTTCCCACTCCCGTTGACTCCTGAGACTACGGTCACACCATCCTGGAAAGAGATGTCCAGCTGCTTATAGCTTCTTATGTTCTCTATCTGCAGTCTTTTTATTCTCATAAGTAGTCACCAAGGTTGTACTGCCGTGGTTTGGGAGCAGCTTTATGCTCCTTATGAGAAGGTGTTTCCGGTCCTTTTTCCTGAGCAACGACCTCATGAGCCTTCTCTAAGGGAGGGGCTTCACCTTCAGAGAATATATACTGCCGGACATTTACATCGTGTTTCTGTTCAGCGTGACCTTCAGTTACCTCGGACATTTCAGTTGTTTCAGTTGATTCGGTTGATTCAATTGATTCGGGCACTTCGGTTAATTCCGTTACTTCATCTACAGCGGAAACATCTTCTTTTGCCGTAACACCCTGGTCAAAGTTCTGCTCAAAGTTATCTGCTGCAACAGCCTCAAACTTCTCATCCGTTGTGACCACTATAAACTCATGAGAAGTTTCATGAGAGACTCCCTGCAGGGAAGGTTCGACAGACTCGCCCTCAGGCAATGCCACAACTGCAGGAACCTCGACCCTGTTTGTGAAATCCATCCTGTCGAGCAATTCACCAAGTCTGTCTTCGACTTCAGCGTCAACCCTGCTCTTTACGAGCACAGGGTCCCTGATTATCTCGTCGAGCATGATGCCACCCTGTGTAAGATTCATCTTCCCCAGTTCCTCTTTAACCGCCTCATCGGGATCTGTAAAAGAAAAAGACATATATACGTCCGGGAAAATGTCACCGGCCCTGAGGTCCCTTATAGCAGGGACAAGGGCCTTGCGGGAAAACAGGAATTCCTCTATCTCACTGAACTTGATCTTTATCTCAGGATCTCCCGAGATATTCACAAATACTATCTTGTCCTCGACATCACGCTCTTTGATAGCAGAGAATATTTCCTCGTAAGCCTGTGAGCCTTTGCTGAGCTTGACAGGTATGAATACAAAATCCCTGGTAGGTATTACCCTCTTGCTTATATCGACCCCATCATCGCCTGCAGTGACGATATTATAGGAGCGGGGCTCAAGTTCGGATGCACCGTTGCGCTCGGTGCTGCCACAATAGGTAACCCAGGTCTCTCCTACCCTGATTATTTCATGCTTGTGATTATCACCAAGGAGCACGGCATGCACATCAAAAGGAATGGAATGCAGGACTTCCTGCACATCCCAATCACCAAAAGCAAAGGGTTTCATCATCTGATGCATTACAAGCAGATTATATTCTGCATCATCCTCATTATTGAAAACTGAATAATCGAACAGAGGAATCCGGGATTTGGGTACATGGTCAATCCCATATACAGCTACGCTGCCCAGCCTGTAAGGTGTGGCCCCAAGGCGTATGACAAGCCCCATGCTTTCATAAAGGTCAAGCCACTGTGTGCTTTGCTTGCTCTCATGGTTACCCACAACTGCAAGCAATGGAACCTGAGCATCCCTGAGCCTTGAGAAAAGTTTCATCGTCTCCAGAATATCATCAAGAGTCGGATTCCTTGAGTCGAAAAGATCACCTGCATGTACAACAGCATCGGCTTTCATTGAAATGGCATCATCGATCACCTTTGCAAAAGCATCGAGAAAATCCTGCCTGCGTACTTCGCTGTGGTACTGCCGGTAACCTAAGTGTGTATCCCCTGTGTGGATTATCTTTGTTTCATCCATCTTGGGATATGATACGCATTACCCGTTTTTAAGATTGCCTATTAAAGGCATTGTTGCTGTCATCAAAATGAGATACAGTCGCTCGAGGAGAATGTACAAATAAGACCTGTAATATAATATTAGTTACTATAATACTAGAGGTATTTATGGACAGTAAGGGACAGATGACTATCGACTATCTGATAAGCATTATAATATTTTTGCTTGCAATGGTCTTCGTGTTCAGTTATACATCCGGGATATTCACACCGTTCCAATCCAACTCAGACGAAGTCACATTGATAGCGGACAGAGTATCCATAGCTATCGTTGAAAAGAGAATGAGCGCCGGGGATGAGGCTGTTCCTAATCTGGTCAACAAAACAAAGATTAATGATTTTTTTGCAGATCTTAATAATGACACAAACTACCAGTCTATTATTGATTCCCTCGGGATGAACGGCAGCTATCTGCGGTATGACCTGAACGTCACTGCAGAGAACAGCAGTAGTATCATTTCTGCAGGAAAACCGATTCCTCCCCAGATCAACGTAGGGCAGACACGGAGGATAGTCCTGTGCAAAGATGAGAATTCAGAGAGGACAGAGATGGTAATTCTGTCATTCAGGGTGTGGTGACATGAGAAGAAATGTACCGCACAAACTTGAAAGAGGCGAACATGCTCAGATGCATACCCTTGAAGCGATCATTGCATCGCTCATCATGGTCGCAATTATCATATTCACTGTGCAGGCAACTTCCCTTACCCCTCTCACATCCTCCACAGCTAATGCCCACATAGAGGCCCAACTCCAGGCAATGGGGCAGGATATGCTCAATGCCCTTTCATATTCAGCTTATGGTCAGAACTCGAATCTGACAAATGATGTCCTGAAATGGGATGGTGAGCAGTATGTCTGGAACGGGACAACATACAGGACAGTTAGGAATCCAGGTTACGAGCTTCAGGACAGTTCACTTGCCCATACGCTCGAATTCATCGCAGTCAAAAGAGGGATTGCACATAATGTTCATTTCAGCTGGGTGGATGAAGAAGGCGTCACAATGTCCCGAAGATACATCTATAACGGGGATCCTTCGAATAACGCTGTGGTGATATCAAAGAGAGTGCATTTATCAGATTTTGACGTCGGTAACACAACTGAATTTGCGGCACGCAGCGGAATCCCGGATGCGGATCCGACAGATTTCTACAATATCGTGAATGTAAAAATGACGCTCTGGAGAATGTAGTGATCGCATGAGAAAATTAGATGATTCCGCTCAGTTGTTATTGATAGCAGGTTTTGCCATAGGAGTAGGCATAGTTGTAATTACAGTCATGCTAAGCAATGTGATATATGCCAGCAACATGGCATCGGAATCAAGCATTGATACTTCCCGCTACGATATTGCCAACGCGATCCAGACAACCACTGAAGCATATCAGGACGCTTACAGGTACTCCATATTGGATGAGGATAACATCACCCGTTATGAAGAATATATTGACTCCTACTCCAGGAAAGCCTCACAGAACTATGCAACAGCAGGCTTTACTTTCCACCTGCAAGACCATGGCTTCTCAGAACCTTACTTCACCCACAACGGGCTTGCAGAGGGGAAGGACAACTGGACCCTTGTGAGCAACGTAAACATGACTGAATCATTCTTTATTACGCCAAACACATCCACCATGGGAAATGAATCCAATCCTCTTGTAATCGAAGCCTTCAATCATAGCGGAAGTAGCCTATGGTCAATCGGAATGTACAATTCAAGCGGGAAGGTAAACATAACTGTAATAGACGGTTCATTCGCACCTCGGTACAAACCAGATATAGGAGCTAATCCAGAAGTCAACATAACAGGTAATCGGATCAATAATGAAACCTTCGAGTTCAATTATTCTGCTTCCACAACAGGCCAGGATTATTCAATAAATATCTACAACGGAAGCAATACCATTGGAATCTACACAATATCCGGCAATACTTCATCCGGTCAGCCCTTCATGCTTGCAAGATACGAAGTTGCGAACCCAACCCTGAGGATGGCTTCCAGCCAGATGAGTATTAACCGGTCGGTGCCAATTCCCCTTCCGGGGGGGATGTCATGAGAGATCTGGCAGGAGATGAGAATGCAGTATCTATCTCAATTGGGTTCATACTTACCTTCTCCATAACAGTTCTTGTGATGGTAATTGCTCTGACATCATTTTATTCACTGATGGGACAGGCTGAGCAGACCGTGATGCGCGACGAGTTCGAAATACATGGAAGCGATATTGCGGTCCGTATAACATCTCTGGATACGACAGTTGGTATAGCAAAAGATGCAGGTTCCGATATTGGAAGGATCAGTTACAGACTATCTCTTCCTGACAAGATAGCAGGGAAGGAGTATTCCATCGAGTTCTCAAACAGTACAAATGAAATAACTTTCATGTCTGAGGAAAGAGCTGAGACAAGGGTCAAAGTACCCTATTCCACCGAAGATACCAATGTTACTCCAACTATTCTTTACAGTTCGAAAGGCGAATACCTGATGGTTTACAACCCGATCACCAATACAATAGATATATCCTGAGAGTGAGTGCACATGGACAGCAGGAAAAAGGCACGAAAAAATATTGTTGCATCCGATGATGCTGTTTCAGAAGTACTTGGTTTCAGTATCACTCTTGGAGTGATGGTTCTGTCGCTCGCTGTTATAGGCGTTGCAGGATATCCCATGCTTGAAAACATGCAGGAGAGAGGACATCTTCTGAACATAGAGCAAAGTTTCTCTGTGCTGCAGCCCAACATTAACAAAGTGGCATTCGGAAAAGCACCCTCTCAGTCAGTAGAGCTTAAAATGTACGGGAGCAGCATCTCAGTTACAGGAACCAGTTACATGAATTTGAGCATGCAGGTATGGAATAGTACCAATTCGAGTTATGATACCCCTTCCCTTGAAAGACAGATGAGGACGATAGAGAATCAATATAGTGAAAATACCGTAGCCTATGAGAACACAGGCACCTGGGTCAGGTACCCGCAAGGAAGTTCCATAGCGATCTCAAAACCGGATTTCGCGTATCATGACAACGTATTACTTATTCCCATGGTAACCATTTCAGGCACAAAAAGCATTTCCGGTTCAGGGCTGACCCGTGTTGTTTCCCAGGGAGGGCAAATATCGGTTTCAGTATATGAAAATGTATCCAGGGTCGACATTACCATTAAAAGCGATTATTACGAGGGCTGGGAAAGGTACCTGAATGAAACGCTGGGAATGGATATCAAGTACACAGATCCTGCAAACAGCACCATATCTGCAAGCCGGGATTATAATCCCGGCATAGATGTGCTTGTGACAGTATCTCCAATGAGTGTAACTATTGAGTAGTAGGTGCGATTATGGTCAAAAAATTTATTATTTCTGAAAAAGCTGTGTCTGCTGTTGTAGGAGTGATGATAATCCTTGCACTCACTATTACGTCTACAAGCGTCATCCTTCTGTATTCAACCCCCACCATGAGAAATATGGGGGATATGGCCAACGCCCAGAGAGCTGAACAGGCATTTACGGTTTTTGACTCCAGGGTTAGCAAGGTGGCACTGGGAGAATCACCCAGCCAGACCACATCGTTCTCAATAATGGACGGTAGTGTCAGCGTCAATGGGGATGCAAGTGCCTATCAGAACAGCCAGATGGTAGTGGTGTGCACCCAGCTCAGCGGGGAATCATGGTATACTACTTTTAACAATAACAGGTTCAAATGGAACAGCTGGGAGCCTCATGTAGCCCAGCCAAACATGACTGTGTTCCGTTCACCTATGGGAAGCATTACCTATACCCAGGGAGATCGCATCATCGGCTATGAAGGTGGCGGCGTATGGTCAAAATACCCCACCGGAAAGGCCGTCATGATATCCCCGCCGGAATTCCATTACAATGGAGAAACGCTCACCCTGCCCATAATGAAAATAGAAGGAAACGAGGTTTTCAGCGGAAGGACGGATGTTGCAGTGACCGTGAGCTCCGATAATATGCCTGTAGTACTCTATCCTGATCCAAGCAGTATAAAGAAAGTTAATCCGCTCAGCTCGGATAAAGTGCTCATCTACATAAAGAGCGAATTCTACACAGCCTGGGCCGATTATGCTAATTCCCTTACTTATGCCAGTGCAACAACAGATGACGCAAACCAGACTGCCATCGTGGAACTGGAGGTGATGCCGGCAATGGGAAAAGATCAGCTTAAGCAGGTGTTCAAGATTGGTGCCCTTAACCAGACAAATCCTGCACCAATGTATAATTTCACGTTCAATCTGGAAGCAAAAGCAAGCCAAGGGCTTAATCCAAGCAATTATCAGATAACTGCTTCGTCCGGCACAAAGACCCTGACGTACACCCTTGCTAAAAAAGGTGGTGCAAACCAACTTGAGCTTGGACTGATCTATAAAGATACAGCCACAGGTGGAGGTACTGAAACATGGGTAGGAACAACAGTATTCTCTGTCAGTGGTTCAAAAGAAGACCAGTCTGCAAACGTTGACTTGCTGAGCACCTCTTTCAACATGAAATATGATTCAAATACAGGTGACTTTTCTTGGCCTGATTTGGATATAACAAAAAGTAACCCAAACAGCACCCAATCATTGCACACTGTATCTCAGCATTATATGAAACTTCTCACAATGGATGGTTCAGTAATATTCAATATCCAATCACCCGGGAAGTCAGATCCTGTGGACTATTCAGAATCAACACTGACACTCCTATATGATGGGGCGCCGGGAAGCATCACTTACCTGCATGTGAGCAGGAACGATCTTGCAGTTACACTCAGTTGATCCTATGTAAGGGGAGTTATCCTCTTACATAGAGTAATTATCTTTTTATATAATAAAGTATATATTTATAGAGAGGATTATGGATAACAGTGGCCAGATGCATATGGATTACCTGATAGGGATTGCAATATTCCTTGTCAGTATCACTTTTGTTTTCTCCTACACAGCCGGGTTATTCACCCCGTTCCAGTCAAACTCAGATGAAGTCACCCTTATAGCCGACAGGGTCGCAACAAACATCGTTGAGCAAAATATGAGTGTAGGCAGACCCGGGGCAACTAATCTTCTGAATGACACAAAAGTAAATGACTTTTTTAATTACACTGACAGCAATTACCAAAATACTCTTGACATGCTGGGGATGAATGGAACTTACCTTCGGTATAATCTCAATATTACGCTTGAAGATAATACAGGAATAACAAAACTAACAGGAGAGTCCCTGCCCTCTCAGGGAAACATAGGACAGACCATAAGAGTTGTGCAGCTCAGAAATGAAACAACAGGGAACATTTCCCAGGCAATTTTAGCCGTGAGAGTGTGGTAAGCATGGAGAAAAAGAAAGGACAGACATCTCTAAAGTCGAGTTCATCCGCACAGTTACACACACTTGAAGCCTTAATGGCACTGTTACTTGTTATTGGCGTGATCATTTATACTGTCCAGGCAACATCCCTGACCCCGCTCACATCCTCAACTGCAAATGCGCATATTGAGTCCCAGTTGCAGATACTCGGACAGGACATGCTTAGTACACTTGACTACGCCGAATACGGGCAGGATTCGCCCCTTAAAACAGACATATTGAGCTGGAATGGTAAGTACTACACATGGGACTCAAACCAATATAGATCGACTTCCGGAGATAATCTTAGTAACAGTTCAACCGCAAATATTCTGAAATCTGTTGCAATTGGGAGAGGAATAGCACATAATGTGGAGTTTGCATGGATAGAAGAAGGTGGCACCATGCGAACTATGCCATATATATACAACGGTGAGCCCTCGGATAACGCTGTAGTAATTACCAAAAGAGTATTGCTGTCAGACTCTGATTTTCCTGATAAGGACCCAACCTCCTTCAGAAAAAGTAGCGGTATTCTGGATGCCGATCAAAGTACGGATTTCTATAACCTTATCGATGTGAAACTGACTCTATGGCGCATGTAAAACAAAATGGCAAGTGGTTGATATGAGAAAATGGAACGACTCTGCACAGATGATATTGATTGCCGGTTTTGCCATAGGGATAGGCATCGTAGTCCTTACAGTTATGCTGAATAACATAATCTATGCAAGTAATACTGCTTCAGAGGCAAATATCGAGACTAATGTTTTTGATTTTTCCAATACAGTAAGAGTGACAACTCAGGCTTACGAAAAGGCCTATTGCAATGGTTCTATTAACAACGCATACATCTCCAACTATAGCCAGCAAATGGCAAAGAGCTATGCACTCTCAGGGTTCATATACACCCTGGATAATGATCCCTTGCAAGAACCTTATCTAACAGAGAATGGACTCAGCAGCGGAAATCCTGAATGGGTTGTTGTCGATAGGATTAACCAGACAGATCACTTTGAGTTGGTGATAAACACTTCTTCACTGGGAAACGAATCAAGCTGCTTTGCAATAGAAGCATTTAACCAGTCTGGTATGTTCTGGTCAGTCAGGGTCTTCAACTCCAGCGGCGCATTTTATGCTAATGTTACAAATAGTACAGACATACTGAGAACTGAGAACATTGGTGCCGGCAGCCCATCATTGAATATATATAATAATACGCCTTTTGATTTTCATTTTAACACCCTGACAGCAGGTGAACAATACCGGATCAGATATGTAAATGGTAACCAGGCAAGTGGTACTTTCGCAATATCAGGCAACCTCACTAACGGTCAGCCTTTTGAAATTAGAAGATACCATGTGCTCAATACCACGATGTCACTTAACAAGAACGGACATCTGGAAATGAATGTGACGATACCTGTTACATTGCCACGGGGGCATATATGAACAGAAAAATTGCCACCATGAAATTTACCCGTGACGAGAGGGCAGTATCCCTTTCTGTGGGATTCATGCTTACACTTGCTATAACACTCATAACCACAATGGTTCTGATCAGTTCCTTTTATACCATGATGGACAGGGCAGAGCATACTGTAATGCGTGATGAGTTCGAGATACATGGTAATGACATCTCGCTACAGATATCAAATATCGACACTGCTATCCAGATTACCAACAATGCCGGGGGAAGAGTGGAAAGCATCACTTATCAGCTGATACTCCCGGACACTATAGCAAACAAACAGTATTCTGTGGAGTTCTCCGGCCATCCTGGAACCAAAGAGATCATCTTTGAATCCGAAGGAAGAGAGGAGACTAAAGTGAAAGTGGCATATACAACTAATGCTGTCAACGTCACACCCACAAAACTGTATAGCGGCTCAAATGACTTCGTTTTACATTACAATGCCACCTCAAATATGCTGGAGATACATTGAACCGGAGAGGAGCTAATGAAAAAGATATTTACAAGGTCTGAAGATGCAGTTTCCGAAATGGTGGACTTTAGCATCATCTTGAGCATAATGCTCCTTGCCACCGGGATAATAGTAGTTGCAGGAGCCCCTCTTCTGGAGAACACTCAGAATATGCAACATACGGAAAACATCAGGCAGGGTTTCGAGGTACTTGCCCTTAACCTGAACAAAGTGGTACAGGGAAAGGCTCCATCCCAATCCGTGGAAATGAAGATGTACGGTGGGTCCCTGTCTGTCACCGGGGAAAGCTATATGGATATTGACTTGAAGGTTTGGAACTCATCTGCAAATGCTTTTGAAACTCAGTCTCCCGGAGGTAAGATGAGGATGGTAGAGAATAATTTCCAGGATACAACTATTTCTTATGAGAACACCGGCGTGTGGACAAAGTATAGTACTGGTCAGTCACTGATGGTTTCTGAACCACGTTTTACCTATGCGAATAATGTCCTGGTCATACCTATTGCTAAGATCGGTGGTAGCACTTCTATATCTGGTTCCGGACTTGTCAGAGTTACTGCTGACAGCGGAAGAAAGACTGTAGAGGCTTATGAAAATGTATCCCAAGTGAATATAACAGTAACAAGCGAATACTTCGAAGCATGGGGAAGATACCTGAACGAAAGTCTTCTAATGCCCATAGTTATGGTGGATGCTGATAATAAAACTATAAATCTTAGCAAGGATTATCTTACTAATATTGATGTGTATGTAGCCAGTTCACCCATGACAGTTACAATCAATTAAAAAGGGAGTGGGAACTTTGAAAACTATGTTGAAAAATGAAACTGCGGTTTCATCCGTGATCGGAATCTCAATAATACTTCTAATTAGCCTGTTATCAATTGGCCTGATGCTTCTTTATACTGCGCCTTTGATAAGTGAAACACAGGATATTGCTAAAGCCCAGAAAGTAGAACAAGCGTTTACGGTCTTTGACTCAAGGACAAGTAAATCATCACTTGGAGAGTCTCCTCTCCAGGCAACCGCACTTTCCCTTATGGGAGAAAACATTATCGTGCATGGAAGGATGGATTCATACAATGAGAGCAGAATCATGATAATAGCTCTGTCTTCTAATTCCTCATGGTATGATAGTTTTTATCCCAACCGAGGAGCATGGGGTGCATGGGAAAAATATGAGAATCAAGAGCATGATTTTGCAGGATTCAACGCCTCAATGGGAAAAGTAAGATACTATTCCGGAAACAGAGTTATCGCTTATGAGGGAGGAGGAGTCTGGTCCAGATATCCTGAAGGAGGAACAATAATGGTATCACCACCCGAGTTCCACTATAATGGCGAAACGTTAACTCTCCCAATTATGAAAGTGGTTGGTAACGACTCTATTGGAGGAAGTTCGAATGTGAACATCAATGTTAAATCTTCCAACACGCCTGTGGTCCTTTATCCAAACACCACGAGGAATACCAATTTCACCAACCCCCTTAACTGTGATAAAATTCTAATCTATATTAACAGTGAATTTTATGACGGATGGGCCGAGTACGCCGAAACACTTACTTCCACTCATGCGATTCTGGATCACAAAAATAAGACAGCAATTATTGAAATGGATACAAAGCCTCCCATGGGAACATTTCCATTGAAACATTCGTTCAAGATAGGCAAACTGAACCAATCAAACCCCGAACCCATCTACAACTTCTCTTTCTCTTTTGAGGCTGTTACAGGTGATGCATCCAACTTCAATTCTGTGGAAACATACGTTACTGCTACTGCAGGAACAAAGACCCTTAATTACGAGATAAAGAAAACCACTATAGAGTTCATAGAATATTCAGACTCTGCTGTTGGCACGAATAGGGAGAGATGGGTCAGTACTGGTAGCCCTAACAGTACTTTTGTAATCTATGATGATCCCACTAACAAGAAGAAAGCAAACAGTACTTTCGACCTTGTCAGTGATACTTATCCACTGAAATATCATAACAAGTACGGGGCAGAATTCTCATGGGATGAGGTCAGCCCAACAACAATGACTCCAAACCTGACCATTGCAAATGGTGATGTGCAGTCATTAAATAATATCACCCAGCACTACATGAAACTTTTATCACAGGAGGGCGTCATGACTTGTACATGGGAGCAAAAAAAGAATAAAAAGATCAATGAGGGCGCTTCAACCTATACTTTGATCTATGACGGAGGGGAGGGATACCTCACCTACCTGCACATCACAAGCAACGAGCTTGAGGTAACCCTTGATTGAACAATAGACAGAGGGTTTCACAGAAACCCTTAAATCAATCACTTGCCTTACCGATTACAAAAGGTGAAACTTATGAAGAAAGCAATCATTGAAACCGAGAAAGGCAACATTGTACTGGAATTGTTCGAGAAGGATGCACCAAAGACCGTAGAGAACTTTGAGAAACTGATAAGCAAAGGATTCTATGACGGGCTCAGTTTCCACAGGGTCTTGCCCAACTTCGTGATTCAGGGAGGATGCCCTAAGGGCAATGGGACAGGAGGACCGGGTTACAGCATCAAGTGCGAAACAAAAGGCAATCCACGCAAGCACGGCAAGGGTGCGCTCTCAATGGCACACGCCGGCAAGGACACCGGCGGCAGCCAGTTCTTCATCACTCACTCCCCACAGCCACACCTTGACGGCATACACACCGTCTTTGGCCAGGTCATCGAAGGCATGGATGTCGTGAACAAGATTAAGCCAAAAGACGTGATGAAGAAAGTCACTGTAGTTGAAGAATAACTCTTTTTGAAGCAGCTGTGATGCTGCTACGTTCTTTTTCCAGTTATGGTTTAATTTTATCTTCTTTAATTATATTCTTATATTTGGCAAACTTTCTTTTTTTATATTAAGGCATACTCCTTAACTTAACAGAGGGAATCATGTGTTAGAAAAATATTTATAATAAAAAGCGGAAGTTATGCGTTATGTATAACAGAACATAACGGAGATAGACCGAATCCACCGTTGTTCTGGCCAATAAAAAGAAGGATATTAACATGGAATTAAACAAAAAACATATTATGGCAATAGCAGTCATATTGACGATCGTGCTTTTTGCAAGCGGATGCACGGGCAAGGATTCCGAACAGTCACAAGTTACAACTATAACAGTGTCTGCTTCCGCAGTACTTACAGAAGTTTTCACAGATATCGAGAACGAGTTTGAAACTGACAATCCTGAAATAGACGTCATAATGAACTTTGGTAACGTCGGTTCTCTGAGAATGCAGATAGAAGGAGGAGCACCTATTGATGTATACGCTCCAGCAGATTCGAATCACATGGACATTCTGGCCTCCAAAGGGTTAATTTACAACGATTCACGGCAAGATTTTGCAGGAAACTCCCTGGTGCTAATAGTTCCAAAAGGCAACGTGCTCAACCTTACACGTATAGAGGACCTGACTAAGCCGGAAGTGAAGAGGATAGCACTCAGCGACACAGAAGCTTCAGCGGTGGGCAGGTATGCAAAACAAACACTGGTCGAAGAAGGGATTTGGAACGGAGTGCAAAATAAATTGTTAACTGGTGACACGGTGAAGAATTCCCTCGTTTATGTGGAGCGTGGAGAAGCAGATGCGGGATTTGTGTTCATGACTGACGTATCCTCTGCAAAACCGGGATCAATTGAAGTGATAACTTCCGTTCCTGTGAGCACCCCCATCACCTACCCCATAGCTGTAATCTCATCCACCAGTCACCGTGAAGAATCCCAGCTCTTTGTTGATTTCGTCACAGGAGAAAGAGGTAAATCCATACTGGAACAATATGGTTTCAGTATTCCTAATAACGGATAAACTCGAATGCTTGAACAGGTATGGTTCCCCCTTGTAATAACACTTAAGATAGCGGCGATATCCACTCTCATAGTGGCAATACTGGGCACCATCATATCTTACATCCTGGCCAGAAGGGAATTCATGGGCAAGTGGCTGGTCGATGTGCTGGTCACACTCCCTATGGTACTCCCCCCCACAGTGACCGGCTACCTTCTCATCGTGCTCCTGGGAAAGAACGGGATCTTTGGGAAGGTCCTTTTCGACCTGACAGGTATTAGTTTACTGTTCACCTGGCAAGTGGCAGTCATAGCTGCATTTGTCGTATCCCTGCCCCTCATGGTCAAGACCACCACAGCAGCCATCGAAGCCGTGGACAGGGATTTCGAATATGCCGCATTCACCTTGGGGAGAAAGGAACTTGAGACCGCACTTTTCATAACGCTCCCTCTTGCTAAAAAGGGGATACTTGCAGGTATAGTCCTGAGCTTTGCAAGGGCAGTGGGAGAATTCGGTGCGACCCTGATGGTCGCAGGGAACATTCCAGGAAGAACGAACACAATGGCCATCTCCATTTACAGCGCCTTCCAGGGGGGCAACAATGAGCTTGCCAACATGCTGGTGATCATACTTGTGACCGTATCCCTGCTCTCCATGGCTATAACTGCAAGACTTGTCAACCGCTGGAAGATATGAGGTTAGAATGGGCATCAAAGTGGATTTCAGAAAACGTCATTACATGAAAAAAAGTGATAAAAAGAAAGGTATAGACCCTGTTTTCATGCTTGATGCCAAATTCGAGGCAGGAAATGAGCTGGTGGTCCTTTTCGGACGATCAGGCTCCGGGAAGACCACGGCATTGCAGTGCATATCAGGACTGCTGGAACCCAATGGTGGCAAGATAATCGTTAACGACAAGGTATACTTTGACTGCCATAAAAGGATCGACCTGCCGGTGCAGCAGCGCAGCCTCGGATACGTGTTCCAGAACTATGCCCTTTTTCCGCACATGGATGTGAAAAAGAACATTGCCTACGGACTAAAAGGATTCAGTGAAGAGGAAAAAGGGAGAAGGGTCGGAGAAATGCTACGGTTGCTCCATATCGAAGGCCTTGAGGATAATTATCCTTCCCAGCTCTCAGGGGGACAGAAACAGAGAGTGGCACTGGCCCGCGCACTTGCACCAAAGCCGGAAATACTGCTGCTTGATGAACCTTTTTCGGCGCTTGATGCTGTCGTGCGCATGAAATTGAGAGAGATGATAAGGAGAATACAGAAAGAACTTGGCATCCCAATACTGTTCATCACTCACAATCCGGTGGAAGCTTTCACCATGGCTGACAGGATGGTTATCTTCCATAACGGGCAGGTCCAGCAAACAGGTACTCCCGAGGAGGTGTTCTATCATCCTCAGA
The DNA here is from genome assembly GCF_030682845.1 of Methanolobus sp. Taxonomy (GTDB): domain Archaea; phylum Halobacteriota; class Methanosarcinia; order Methanosarcinales; family Methanosarcinaceae; genus Methanolobus. The sequence continues at coordinate 41,877 of NZ_JAUXNK010000031.1, forward strand.
ACACTCATGTGGCTGAACTGGTAGGCATGACCAACATATTTGAAGATGCTATTGTGGGAGACGAAGATACTGCTACAGGTACTGTCCTGCTCCGCAAGGATGAACTGCAGGTAAGCGCGATGCAGCAGAAGCTGAAGGCGGGCAGGAATGTCTCATGGGGTATCCGCCCTGAGAACATCCATATCCTATCAGAAGAAGACGAAAAAGATGTAGAGGAAGAGAATGTATTCAGCGTATCGGTAAAGAGCATTGTTAATAAGGGCGCAAGCAAGCTTATTTACATTGATATCGGGCATCATCAAAACCTTCTCATAGCTGAAACATCCAATCAGGCTTTTGAGAAATTGCATCTTGAAGCAGGAGATGCCTGCAAAGTGAAACTGGATAAACGGAAGATTGCGGTATTTTAGGGTATAAGAGCCTTCATCTTAAATGTGGTCCATGCATAGGGCTCAAAGGGCACCTTCCATCAGGCTTTTAAGATAGTATTTCATTTTTCACATATAATGAAATTTCTGGAGAATCTTTTCAGGAAAAAACCAAAAGGTGCCCCTCAGGACACTTTCAGGCTGGAATTTGAAAGACTACCGGAATTGGTCCGGACAGAATCAAAAAAAGAATTGGACGATATCGGACCAGTTATCAGGGCGAAGTATACCGAGATAGAGACATCACTGGAAGAGCTCAGGGATATCAAAGAGAGCCTCCTTCGGGCAGAACCGATAGAAAATGCAAACAAGAGAATGGAAAAACTTGGGGATTCTAATCGGGACAATGTAGCCCATAACCTTGACCTGATCATTGAAAAGATAGTTCCTCCCAAGAGCAATGACCCCAGGGATGCCATCGACCTTTACACGGATTCAAGGTCGGTCATGAAAACAGTCGTTGATAATACCCGCAGGAGCCAGATGTATATCAAAGCCCTTTATCCCCAGGAATTCGTGAGGATAAAACATGGCCTTACAGAACTTGAAAGCCGGTTTGGTGAGCTTCATACAATCTTAAAGGCTGAGAAGGAAAAAATGGATGCCTTAGAGAGGCTTCCCGGTGAGATAGATAACATTAGCCAGACAGAAAGGGATATGCTACAAACCCGGGAGAATATCCGCAGCCTTGAGTCAAAGCATGAAACTGCAAGTGAAAAGCTCTCTGCCTCTGTTGCGGCACTGGATGCACTTGAAAGAAGCAGTGAGTTTGAGAGGGCAAAAATACTCGAGGAAGAGATCCATGCTCTCAAAGTGAAGATATCAGCCATCGATTCAGATCTAGAACGGCTGTTCACTCCCCTGTCAAAAGCAATCTCCAGGATGGAGAAGCAGGATAAGAACGAGATTCATGTCCTGTCAGCAGAGAACCGTACAGTCCTTGCAGCCATAAAGGATAAACCAGGTTCGCTCACAAAAAGTGAGCTTGACCCTTTCCTTGATGAACTGGCAGCACGGGTGAAGAACAAAGATCTGGGACTGAAAGAACAGATGTATGATAAGATACTCGGACAGGTCAGCAAGCTAAAAGACCCGGCAACGATATCATATCTTCGTGACATAAAAGAAGGATACTCTTCCAGAATGAAAGAACTGAGAGCTGAGCTGGGGCAAATACAGGTTTACCATGACAGGGAACGTATGGAGAATGACAGGATAAGGTACATGAACATGATGAGTTCAATAGAAGAGGAGCTGGCTAAGGAGAAAATGCACCTGGAAAGCCTGGCAGAGCAGCAGGAGAGGTCAAAAGCGGAATTACGCCAAAGACTCATACATGTTTTTGGGGATAATATAGAGGTTATCTACCATGATCAACATACACATACGTAAGAGGGGTTAGGCAATGGAAAATAACAGATATATCCGATGGTTTGAAGAGGTAACTATAGAAGATGTTCCTTCAGTCGGAGGCAAGAATGCCTCTATAGGGGAAATGTACAGGGAACTGACAGGTAAAGGCATTAAAGTACCTAACGGCTTTGCGATTACGGCGGACGCCTACTGGCATGTTCTCGAATCTGCGGACGCTCTTGAGGAGCTAAAGCAGACCCTTGAAGGGCTGGACACCGAAGATGTACGCGACCTTGCAATAAGAGGGAAAAAGGCAAGGAATATTATCCTCAATGCGGATATGCCTGATGATCTGTGGAGTGAGATAAAAGAGGCATATGATGAACTGAGTGAACAGTACGGTCCTGATGCCGATGTAGCAGTGCGTAGCTCGGCAACCGCGGAGGACCTTCCCAATGCTTCATTTGCGGGCCAGCAGGAAACATATCTGAACATACATGGGTACCATTCCCTGAAAGATGCATGTATCAGGTGTTTTGCCTCGCTTTTCACTGACAGGGCCATTTCCTATCGTGTCAATAATAATTTTGACCATTTCAAGGTTGGGCTGTCCATCGGAGTGATGAAGATGGTGCGCTCGGACCTTGCCTCCAGCGGAGTTATGTTCACCATCGATACTGATAGCGGATTTGAGGAAGTCGTGTTCATAACTGCTGCCTATGGGCTTGGGGAGAATATTGTGCAGGGACTTGTCAACCCTGACGAGTTCTATGTGTTCAAGCCCACACTGAAAAAAGGCTATAAGTCAATTATCGACAAGAAACTGGGCGAAAAAGAGATCAAGATGATATACGGGCGTGGTGATTCCCGTATACTCACCCGCAATGTGGAAGTTCCGGAAGCGGACCGGAAAAGTTTCTGCATCAACGATGAGGAGATACTCCTTCTAGCTCAGTACGCAGTAACCATTGAGGATCATTATTCCAGGAAGAACGGGAAGAAGGTCCCGATGGACATTGAATGGGCGAAGGATGGCGAAACCGGAGAGCTGTTCATTGTACAGGCAAGGCCTGAGACCGTGCAGTCCCAGAAAAAGAAGGACATCCTTGAAACCTACTATCTTGATCAGAAGTCTTCAGTTATTGTTACAGGCAGAAGCATCGGCCGCAAGATAGCAGCAGGCAGAGTGCATGTGATCCCTGATGTTTCAAGGCTCCCTTCATTTAAACCCGGAGAGGTGCTTGTGGCAGATACCACAACACCCGACTGGGAGCCGATAATGAAGAAAGCTGCCGCAATCATTACAAATAAGGGCGGAAGGACCTGCCATGCAGCTATTGTCAGCCGTGAACTGGGCATACCGGCTGTGGTGGGTGCCGCAGGTGCAACTGAAAAGTTAAAGACAGGCATGGAAGTCACTGCAAGTTGCGCTGAAGGTGATGTCGGGAGAGTCTATGAGGGCATGCTCGATTTCCATACTGAGAGCCTTGACCTGAAGGATCTGGAGAACACAAGGACAGAGGTAATGATGAACCTCGGAAACCCTGAAGAAGCTTTTTCCCTGTCCATGATTCCCAATAGCGGTATTGGTCTTGCAAGGCTTGAGTTCATTATCTCAAGTTACATACAGGTGCACCCTATGGCGCTGGTGCATCCGGAAAGAGTTGCTGATGCAAACGATGCTGAGGAAATAGAGAGACTCACAAAAGGTTACAGCAGCAAAGAGGACTATTTTGTCGAAAAGCTCTCCTTTGGGGTCGGCACCATTGCAGCTGCATTCTATCCCAAGCCTGTGGTCGTGCGTATGAGCGATTTCAAATCAAACGAGTACGCGAGCCTGCTGGGAGGCAGGTACTTTGAGATAGAGGAAAGCAATCCAATGCTGGGATTCCGTGGTGCTTCACGCTATTACGATGAGCGCTACAGGGAAGGCTTCGCACTTGAGTGCAGGGCGATGAAAAGAGTTCGGGAAGAACTGGGGCTTACAAATCTGATCCTTATGATACCTTTCTGCAGACGTGTTGACGAGGCGGGGAAAGTGCTTGCAGAAATGAAAAAACACGGGCTTGAAAGAGGAAAGAATGGCCTGCAGGTGTACGTGATGTGCGAGATACCTAGCAACGTGCTCCTGATAGATGAGTTCAGCAAATACTTTGATGGTTTTTCGATAGGTTCCAATGACCTCACCCAGCTAACCCTTGGAGTGGACAGGGATTCAGAGATACTTGCAGAATCCTTTGATGAAAGGGATGAGGCGGTCAAGAGAATAGTGTCCATGGCCATACAGGGAGCAAAGCGCAACGGCAAGCATAGCGGGCTATGCGGGCAGGCACCCAGCGATTTCCCGGAATTTGCGGAATTCCTTGTAAGAGAGGGCATTGATTCGATTTCCCTTAATCCCGATTCCGTGATGCAGATAGTGCCCAGGATACTTCAGACAGAAAAAGATATGGAAAAGCAGGGATGAACTAAGCTCTGCTCTTTGTATTGATAGATTCGCTACATATTGTTTATATGTCCCATGATTCAAAACACTTATATGCGCTCAAATAATAAGTGAATAATAGAATCGTCTCTGAATGTATACTGGCGATCAGCAGTGGGAGATAGACTGCGGGTGAATGGAGCTGAAGCTATATACATGAGCAGGAAGTTCCTTGAAGAACGCAGTTCATTTTCCCGATTTATGGAAACATTGGAGCATTGAACATCAGAAGAGGGAGAAGATGGGGAAGAAACAATATACATTACCAGACCTGCCCTATGGTTACGCAGACCTGGAGCCATTCATGTCCGAAGAACAGCTAAGGACACATCACGATAAGCATCACAGCACTTATGTCAAAAATGCTAACTCGATCATTGAGAATGTGGAGAAAGCAATTAAAGATGGTACTGATTACAACGTCAAGACCACAGCGAAATCACTGGCCTTCAACCTTGGAGGACATGTCCTGCACAGCTATTTCTGGCCGAGCATGGGGCCCTCGGATAAAGTTAGCAAGGAGCCTGTGGGTGAGATTGCCGACCAGATAAAAAGTGATTTTGGAAGTTATGACCGTTTCAAGAAGGACTTCACACAGGCAGCATCAACCGTGGAAGGTTCTGGCTGGGCAGTACTGACATACTGCAATGACATTGAAAAGCTTGCAATAATGCAGGTAGAGAAGCACAATGACGTTGTTTTTCCGGAGTATCCCATTCTTATGCCGCTGGATGCATGGGAGCATGCATTCTATATAGACTACAGGAACGAGAAGGCGAAATTCTTCGATGCGTTCTGGAATATCGTAAACTGGGAAGAAATTGATAATAGATTCAAGGCATTAAAATAATGCCTTCCTCTTTTTTAGATAGAAACTGGACTTGGATCACGTTTTTTATCTTTGCCTGGTGGGGATTGCAAAGGTGAAAGTGCTTCCTTTTCCTGGGACGCTTTTGACACATACCCTTCCATCATGTATTTCTACGAATTTCTTTACCAGTACCAGGCCAAGGCCGGTTCCCTCATATTCCCGGTTTGTATCAGGATCCAGTTGTTTAAACGGTTTGAATAGTTCCTTTTGCTGCAGGTCGGATATCCCGATACCATTATCCTTCACGCTGACAGATATCTCATTTGCATTGCAATTCAAGATTACTTCGACACTGCCGTATCCATCTTACCGGTTTCCTTGTATTGTATTAAAGGGATACTCATTGGACCTTGAAATAATATGTAAACAAAGAATGAGGCATTAGAAAGGATTTACAAATAAGAACGTGAAGATCACTGTTAAAAAATAGAAAGCGATCCCGAAGGGATTCGAACCCTCGACCCTCGGGTTAGAAGCCCGATGCTATATCCTGGCTAAGCCACGGGACCACTTTAGATGCTCAGAGGTACGAAATAGGCGTTTATGCATAAAAGTCTTTTGTATAAAACAGGAAAGTGCATAAATATCTGAACAGGTAATTCGATGCGCGAATAGAAATATATAATAGTTTAGCATCAAATCTACCATTAATTTAATGAGGCTTTATAATGAGCGAACTACTGATCTATTGTAATGGCGAGTATGTCCCAAAATCGAAGGCTACGACATCGGTTTATGACCATGGCTTCCTTTATGGGGACGGCGTCTTTGAAGGTATAAGAGCATACAACGGACGTGTTTTTAAGTTACGCGAGCATGTCGACAGGCTCTATGACTCTGCAACGGCCATAGCCCTGAAGATCCCCATGACCAAGGAAGAAATGGAGGAAGCAATCCTTGAAACTCTCAGGAAGAACAATCTCAGGGATGCTTATATCAGACCTATCGTTTCAAGAGGTAACGGCGACCTTGGACTTGATCCCAGGAAATGTCCAAAGCCCAATGTATTCATCATCAGCCAGGAATGGGGTGCAATGTATGGTGATCTCTATGAGACCGGACTTACAGGAGTCACTGTCGCGGTCAGAAGGAACGCTGCAGATGCGCTTTCACCAAACATCAAATCACTCAACTACCTCAACAACATCCTTGCCAAGATAGAAGCCAACGAAAAAGGCGGCGATGAGGCGATCTTCTTTGACAGCAACGGCTATCTTTCAGAAGGTTCGGGTGACAATATATTCATCATAAAGAACGGAAAGGTCTATACCCCTCCGACAGTCAATAACCTGAGAGGCATTACTAGAGCGACTGCCATCGAGCTGCTTGAAGAGATGGGCACTATGGTCCATGTTGAGAATCTGGGCATGTTCGACCTCTATACGGCTGATGAGATATTCGTCACCGGCACAGCTGCAGAAGCCGCTCCTCTTGTCAAGGTCGACGGGCGCGCGATAGGCGACGGAAAACCAGGACCCATCACAAAGAAAATGGTAGAGGCCTTCAAGCACATCACCCAGAATACAGGCACTCCAATATTCAAATGAGCCGCTCTGGAAGGATTATCCCTTCCATGTACTTTTTTAGAACTATGTCAGGCATCACCTGATTATATACTATAAGAATTATATACAAATACGAGAATAATATCCTGCTGATAACACACTGGTTTTGTCAGCAAGATAGCCCGTTAATGTGTATTATGTATTATAGAACCTGACAGAGGGATAACAAATGGAAATAACAGGAGAGAAAGGCAAAGTAGTAATGGAGAACCTGAAATATCTGAACGATTCGGTAATGGCCATATTACTGCTTATGCCTGTGACCCTTTTGATAGTCTTTGAAGCTCTTGATGACAATCCTACCTTGAAACTGCTCTCCATTCCCACGTGGGCTGTGTACCTTTTGGGGCTCTGGTATGTTACTTCAAGGATATTCAGACTTAACAAAACGCTTATAGCATATCTTGAAGAAAAGTAAGAGCACATGGAACGTAAGGAATTCAGAGAGCTAACCCCTGTGGAAGATGCAAGAAAACTGGTAAGCCGCATAAAAGTACTTCCTGGAATCGAATATATAAATGTCGGCAATGCTGTCGGGCGCATTCTGGCTGAAGATGTGCTCTCAGGTGTTGATGTGCCTGCATTTAACCGCTCTGTGAAGGATGGTTACGCCCTGCGCGCCAAGGACACTTACAAAGCAACAGAGCCGGAACCTGTCGCCCTCAGACTGACAGCATCCATACCTGCAGGCTGTGCTGACAGGTTCTTTGTTAATGACGGGGAAACCATAGAAATCTCAACGGGTGCGCCCATCCCGGAAGGTGCTGATGCGGTCATAATGGTGGAGCAGACGAAACAGACAGAAGATACTGTACTAATCTATCAGCCGGTGCACATCGCAGAGAACATCATGCGCGCGGGTTCGGATATAATGAAAGGAGAGCGTGTGCTCAGGAAGAATACCCGCATCGGTTCAAGGGAGATAGGAGTGCTGGCATCCATCGGCAAAATGGAAGTTCCTGTAAAGAAGCTTATCGTGGGCATTATTTCAACTGGTGACGAGCTTATCGAACCGGGAGAGGAGCTAAAGCCAGGAAAGATATTTGATGCAAATTCCTATGCCATAGCCGCAAATGTAGAAGAATGCGGCGCAATACCCAGAATGTACGGCATTGTCCCGGATGAAGGTAAATTGATGGAAGAAGCACTTGACAGGGCGATAAATGAATGCAACATTGTCCTGACCTCTGGCAGTACTTCAGCCGGAATCGGCGATATCATGTATAGGATCATAGAGGATAAGGGAGAAACACTTACTCATGGCATTGCCATCAAACCCGGGAAGCCGGTCGTCATCGGGATGATCAATGGGGTTCCCACAATCGGGCTGCCCGGGAATCCGACCTCGGCACTCAGCATATTCAACGAGTTCGTGGCACCGATCATATATAATTCGCTTGGTGTCGCGCCGTCGTTTAAGACAAAGGTAGCGGCGGTAATGGGAACAGGCATCCGCTCAGGAGGGCGCGAGGAGTTGTTCCCTGTGGGAGTGGTACGTGGCAGGGCATATCCTGCGGATAAGACCTCAGGTGCCATTACAACCCTTGCAGATGCTGACGGCATTATCGAGATAAAGGCGCAGACAGAGTACATAGAGGCAGGCAGTCCGGTAGAGGTCACAATGTTCGGTAATGCCAGAAGCCCGGACCTTATGTTTGTTGGCGGGCAGTGCCCTGGTGTGGATCTGCTTGAGGACATGACCGGAAAAATGATCAGGACGCTAAACATGGGATCCAGCGCAGGGTTCACCGCAATTGCAGGGGGCACCACTGATATTGCAGGCGTCAACATGCCTGGTGCAGAAGGAGAGTATAACCTTCCGGTCATTATGAAAATGGGCCTTACCCGCGTTGTGCTTGTCAAAGGATACAGGCGCGAACTCGGACTTATCTTCCGCCCCGGGAAGGGGGTGGCAGAACTTGGGGATTTGCCCGGCCTGCGCCTGATCAACAGGAACCGGGGCTCAGGGACAAGGGCTATACTGGACATGGAGATAGGAAGGCTGGCGGCACAGAAGGGCATTTCCAGGGCGGAACTTACAAAAACCATTGAAGGCTACAACTCCGGATCAAAGACACATCGTTCTGTATGCGATGCGATAAAGGACGAAAGAGCAGATGTGGGGTTTGGCCTGAAGGCTGCGGCTGAGGAAGCAGGGCTTGCATTCATTCCTGTGACGGAAGATGAGTTCGATTTTGTGATACGCAAAGATGTAATGGATACCCCGGAGATCAAATCGTTCCTTTCAGTATTGAGCTCGCATGAATTCTCAGAGAGACTTCCTGCAGGATTACGTACCTATGAGAGAACCGGTGAGACCATATCGCTGCCTGAAATGTAACGATTGTATGGGAGAATTGGGATTTATCGGGAAATCTTTTTTAGTTTAGCACGGTATTGTAGGTGCAAATGAGCATAAACGAAGAAATAACATCAGTAGAAGAAGAAATCAGGAAAACGCCATACAATAAGGCTACTTCCTTCCATATCGGTAGGCTTAAGGCCAAACTTGCCCGTCTGCGCGACGAGGTAATCAAAAGGGCATCCAGCAAATCAGGAGGAGAAGGATACTCCGTCAGAAAGTCAGGCGACGCCACCGTTACCCTTGTAGGTTTCCCTTCAGTTGGTAAATCCACGCTGCTGAACAAGCTCACCGGCGCCAATTCAATGGTGGGCGCCTATGACTTCACTACACTTGACGTCATCCCCGGTGTGCTTGAATACAAGAACGCGACGATCCAGATACTGGACGTGCCGGGGCTTGTAAAAGGTGCCGCAAGCGGGCGCGGGCGCGGCAAGGAAGTTATTGCGGTGGTAAGGAACTGCGACCTTGTGGTGTTCCTGATGGATGTGTATCATCCTCAGCACTACCAGGTGCTCACCCAGGAGCTTTACGATGCCGGCATACGCCTCAACCAGAAGCATCCGGACGTAGTTATCAAAAGACAGGACCGTGGAGGTGTGACCATCAGCAGCACCGTTGACCTGGAAATGCCTGATGAGCTCATCAAAACCATCCTTGGAGAATATAAGATCCATAACGCCCATGTGCTGGTGAGAGAAAGTATCAACGTAGACCAGCTCATTGACGTGATCATGGAAAACAGGGTGTATGTACCAGCTGTCGCCGTGATAAATAAAGTGGATATGGCAGATGAATACGTACTGAACAAATGCAAGAAGGAATTCCCTGATGCAACCTACATATCTGCAGATAAGGAAAAGAACCTGCAGGAAGTAAGGGATGTCATCTACGATGCCCTGGACTTCATACGAATATACCTGAAACCCCAGGGAGAGCCCGCAGACCTCGAGGAGCCTCTAATAGTCCGCAGCGGTACGACCATCGGGGATATCTGTGACCGATTGCACCGTGATTTCAGGAGAAAGTTCAGGTATGCCCTTATATGGGGCACTTCCGCAAAACATCCAGGCCAGAGAGCAGGCCTTGACCACGTCCTGCACGACAAGGATCTTCTTACCCTGATAATAGCAAAGTGAGCATAGTTTTGCATAACAAATAAGTACCATTATGCATTTATTGTGCTGATCAACGTAGTCCTGTAGGGTAGTGGTCAATCCTTTCGGCCTTTGGAGCCGAAGACCGTGGTTCGAATCCGCGCAGGACTACTAATATATTTTACATATTTCTAGTTTTTGAATGTAATTTTGCTTCATGTGTCATCGGTTAAGAAGAGAATTGAACTTATCGTTTTAATTTAGTTAACAGTTGGTAAAAATTCGAACCTTTAATAGACAGGAACATGGTATTGATTTCATGAAAAGTGACCATAATTTACGTCAGATATATGGTATAAAATCGATAGCATACAGGCAAAAAAATCTCTTTAACCGATGACCAATGGAATCCTCCTCAAAAGCGACAGATATCCTTTTCAAGAGCCCAGGCCTTGAAGGCAATTCATTGTCTGCAATCTTCAGATAACATTCCATGAATAAAGGTTTGGACATAACAATCCCTTTTATCGCGAGCTTATTTAACCAGATCTGATGGCAACTATTCAGTCCTGCTGGCTCCCACAAATACCCTTAATTAACAGATGTTTTCAATCACAGAGGATCATCGATAAGTGATTTTTGTAATCAGATACGGGTCCGGATGTTGTCCTTGCAGGCAAGGGCATATTTACCCTGTGGAACTGTACATCCAACTAAGGCTATTTGACCTCACCCTCTTATCATGCATATACTCCGACCCAATGCATCCTCTTTTACTTAAAGGCTATTGATGACAATCTCGGGTTTTACACAAGCTACATCCCTGATAGCAAAAAAGATAAAACTATCCAGAACATAAAATAAGGTACTAATTATTAAAACCTGGGTATGAAAATATGAAAATCCAAATATTTGCTATTCTTATCCTCCTGTCATTCTCACTCGGCTGCGTTTCAACAGAGAATGTTCTTGCTGAAGCGCCTTCAGAGAATATTGTTAAACCGAATGCTTCAGAATACATTCAGGTCGATGAGGACACAGAGGATATCCCGATAGATGAGACCAAGGAGGAACATCCAAACACATCTCCATCTTCCAATGAAACTATAAGGGTAGGAGCTTTTAACGTCCAGGTATTCGGAACGACAAAAGCTTCAAAGCCTGAAGTAATGGCAGTCCTGGCAAACATAATCAGGACCTACGATATAATAGCCATCCAGGAGATCCGTGACAGCTCACAGACCGCCCTTCCAAAGCTTCTGGACCAGGTCAACTCCGACGGCTCGCAATATCAATACGTTGTAAGTGAAAGGCTTGGCAGGACCACAAGCAAAGAGCAATATGCCTACGTGTACAACAGTAATACCGTGCAACTCACAGGAGATCCGCATACCTACCCCGAACCCGAGGGCACAGATCCTTTCCACAGGCAGCCATATATCGCAACTTTCAAGGCAGTTGATGGGAACTATGACGCTGTCCTCATCGTGATCCACACGGACCCGGATGAGGCCACCGAGGAAATAAATGCTCTGGCTGATGTACTGAACTACACTCAAATACTCTACCCTGACGAAGGTGACTTCATTCTCATGGGAGATCTCAACGCCGATGGTTCCTACTTTAAAAAAGGCTCTACGTCAACTCTCGATGGATACTACTGGCTCATCGATAACAGCCAGGACACCACCACCAAATCCACAAATTATACATATGACAGGATCATCCTCACGGATACCTCTGACCTGTATGGCCAGTATGGTGTGCACAGGTTTGACCTGGAATACAATTTGACGGAAGAGCAGACAGTGGCAGTGTCAGATCACTATCCCGTGTTTGCTGAGTTTTTAGTGAATGAGGATAAGGATTAAGTGGAGTTCTCTGGACTCCGCTGCTTTTCAAGCTCATAGGATACAAGGTACTTTGACTTTACAAAGTAGCTACTAATCCAATACCTCAGAATACGATTCCTGCAATCACAATAGCAAACATCATTGTGGCATATATAGAAGTGCGGCTTTAGTTGAGGATGGGCAACTTCCCATATAATTACAACTCTCCCTTTAATTCCTCACTATCCCTGCATTTGCAAAAGTCGCACAAGGCCAGCTCAACACCTGACTGTTTGTTCCTGACAGGACAATAATACTCACCTCCCTGAGATGTGATCATCAGCCCGCCGGGGAAGATCATCCCTGGAGGATGTATCGTCCGTTTTGCGACAAGCGCAAGATAGGGAATGACCACAGCCACAAAACGGAGGAATGCTCTTTGCCGGGGGTTACTTTTATTGTTCTGCTGGCTTATCCTTGTAAGCAGGTCCCTATGCTCTTCGTCGTCTACAGGCTCGGCCTTATCTGATGTTTTGCAGGTCCTGAGCTCCTGGAAAGCCTCGTACAGGTAAGTGAAATAATCAGAGGAATAGGCTTTCCTGTACTTCTCGGGCAGGTCCTGCACGCTGTCAACGACTGCGGCTCGGGCAAGGCAGATATCCTCGTTCGATATTTTCCGGGCTTCTTTTTGCAGGGCATTCAGTAGGTCTGTGGAATCCATTTCAACGAATGTATTTCCTTAATTATAGATATACCTTAAAGACATGAGTGAAAATCCATCTTTTACCACCCGTATTTAGTCATCCTTTTGGAACCTATCACTTATATGCGACAGCTGCGGCTCTGCAGTGAGACGCCACAAAGGCAGATACAGGACCATACATGTCCTGTGTGCAAAAGATGATGCTCTTCACACCATATCCACCCCGGAGCTCGATGGTATGATATTTTGGATGGAACATGACCTTGCGGACATTATTCCACCTGAGAACCTGATCCTGCCTGCCCGCCGCCATCATGCCTGCACCTGCGGCAGTGGGATTGCGGCTCAGCAGTCCCATGACGATAAGCAAGACATTAGCCACGCGGTTCCGGGACTTCTGTGCTTTCCTGGTTAATATCCTGACACCTTTCTCATCTACGGAGTATGATAGCATGTACCTGTTCCCATAGTAGATGGAAATGAAGAAACCTGTCAGCAGGAAAAGCAGAAAGACCATGAAAAGGAAATATCCGAATCCGGAAGTATTGGTGTCATCAGTAAGAAGGGAACCATCCATCAATGAAGGGAACAAAATTAGGAACACGATCATACCCGTGAACAAAAAAGCAACAGCCAAGGCCCTCACAACTTCAAGCATGATGAAACGGTTTGTGAGAATACTGACATCGATATCCCATTCAATGCTGTTTTTCATGATCAGGCTATGTTAAGAAAACATTAAATCGTTTCCTGTTAAATTATGATTGGTAATGAGATATCAATATAGATATCAATAAGTGATGTCAATGAATAATATCAATGAACGAGAAGTATTGATGAGGCTATAGGTAATAGTTACAGGTGGTAATAATGCAGGAAGATATACAGGTAAATGACGTGAAGGGGTTCCAGCCAAGGTCGGTCCGTTATGCAAAACAGATGGATGAGGCTTTTGGGGAAGGTCTTGCCGGATTCTATAATGCGGTCTGGGCAGACAGGGAAGGAGGGCTTTCAAAGAAGGACAAACATCTCCTGGTATTTGCAATCGCCTGCTCTAACCTTAAGACAGAGAGTGCCGTCAAGATACTCCAGAGGCTCAAGAAGTTCGGGGCGACTGCCGAGGAGATCAAGGACGCGATGATGATAGCGGCATGGACCGGAGGCATCCAGAACTTCACGGACGTATCACCGGACATGCTCAGGGAAATGGAAAGGCTGGGATTCTGAGCCAGCCGCTTTTTCAGGCAGGGTCATATTATCAGGCCGAGAATATACCTTCCGAAGAGATATATCTGCAATAACAGTATCAGAGGCATCCCAATCTTAAATGTCATGTGACGTGTCTTATGGCGGAAGTACTGCATTCCGGCAATCGATCCGATGCTTCCTCCAATGATAGCCCATAGGAAGAGAGTCTTCTCCGGTATCCTGCTGCCACGTTTTTTGGCTTTTTTCTTGTCTTTGCCCATCAGGTGAAAGGCAGCAATGTTCACAGCCATAAGGTAAAGGAGAACTAACACTGAGATATCCATGACCTTAGATTTATAACATTGTTTTTAAATTTTTCCGGTTAAGGTTTTACATGCCATTTAAGCAACTGTGATTAACAGTCACAGCCATCAATATAGAAACCCGCTCAGCAGGCAATACTTTTATTAATCAGAGACATCACCATTAAATTGAGATACTATAGTATCATTAGTAAGATAGCAATATTCAAATGGTAGGTGGCACTCATGAAAAGTAAATGGTTATTGTTTATTATATTGATCGCACTTGTGATGGGATCCGGGTGCGCGGATGATCAGACAGAAGCAGATGACATGACGGAAGGACAGGCACAGACACCGGCAGACGAACAGGAGGTCAGCGAAGCACCTGTGTCAGCTGTTGAATCCGCGAAATATATGGCAAGTATGGAGTTTTATGGCTTCGTACCCCCAGAGGTGGAGATAAACAGGGGAGACGCGATCACCTGGAGAAATAACAACAAGCAAAAAGTATATACATTTATCAGTGACGACGGGCTCTTCGATGATCAGGAGATAAAGTACGGAAACACATTCCACCACATCTTTGAGAGCAGCGGGACATACACATTCAGCATCGCAGACACTCCTGATATGACCATGACCGTAAATGTAAGATGAAAGTTGATAGTATCTGTTTTAAACATACTTAGAGGCCATTCTTAGATGGCCTCGATAATTACATGATCTAATTTCAATCTTCTTTCAATTCTCTTTTTTGAAATCAAGGGATATGGAGTTCATGCAGAACCTTTCGCCTGTGGGCGCAGGACCATCATCGAACACATGACCCAGATGGCTTCCACACCTGCTGCAAAGCACTTCTATCCTCTTCATAAAATAGCTGTTGTCCTCATGCCGTACAATGCGGTCCTCAGAAATAGGTCTTGTGAAACTTGGCCATCCCGTGCCGGAGTCATACTTTGATTCCGAACTGAAAAGTTCCTGTTTGCATGCAGCACACAGATAAGTGCCCTTTTCCTTGGAATTGTAATACTTGCCTGTAAATGCTGGTTCAGTGCCTTTTTGCCTCAAAACCAGATACTTGTCCTTGGAAAGTATCTGTTTCCACTCATCTTCTGATCTCTTGATTGTTTCTGGCATATCCTAACCCCTTCATTAGTTCGAACTACCGGGAGCGGCATTGGAAACATTTCAACCGGACTCCCCTTTCAGGCTGGAAAGAAAATTCTCAGCCATTGAAAGTGGCGGATATAGAGATAAATAAATAACGATAACATTAGTTTAATAATTAGATAAGTATAAATATTAGTACAAAGCAATAAATATTGAGAAAACAAAATCTCATTGATAGTTTTAAGCTCCAGTCAGGATAGAATGCCAGGGGGGTATTAATACCGAATGGATTGCATACTATGAAGAGAACAGGAAGCAAGCATTGTCCCTGATTGGGAACATGCCGCTTTCCACACGATACAGGAGAGAACTTGACCTGTGGATCAACCATTATCTGGACCCTTTTGTCCTTAACAGGGCAGTAGCATCAAGAAAGCGGGATTCTGCAGATCCGTTTGCCCTGATCCGCACGGAAGCCGAAAAAGACCTTGAATTCACCGTGCTCAACGCCACAGGAAGGGACAGGAGCGGAGGAGACATACTCCTTATGGAAAGTAATCTTTTATTGCAGTTCAATATGCTGCTATCACACATCAAAACATCCTGATAGCTCCGGGGGAAGTTGTTCTCTTACACTTCCCTTTGAAGATTTATTCAGGTTTGATAGGACCACAAACGTGAATCTATAGTCTGACACGGATATTGGAGCTGTTTTTTAATCCAACGCCTCCAAAAACAACGCATTTATGAACCTTCAGGACTATTTTATTTACATGTCTCAAGTCAGAAAACCCCTTTTGCTCATGATACTTGACGGGTGGGGTTATACACAAGAAACAATAGGAAACGCAGTGCTTGCCGCCAGGACACCGGTGCTTGACGGCCTTATAGACAAATATCCTTCATGTCTTCTGGAGGCTGCGGGAGAGTCTGTCGGCCTGCCCATGGGACAGATGGGGAATTCAGAGGTCGGGCATCTGAATATCGGTGCAGGGAGGACCATATACCAGGATTTTACCAGGATCAATAAGTCCATAGAAGATGGTGACTTTTCCAGGAACCCCATATTTCTTCAGGCCATCGCTAATGTAAAAAAGAACAGTTCTTCACTTCATATAATGGGGTTGTTCTCCTACGGTGGTGTCCACAGCCACATGTATCATATGAGAGCCCTGATCGAGCTGGCAAAAAAAGAAGGGCTTGAAAATGTATACATACACGCCTTCCTTGACGGCAGAGACGTGCCACCCAGGGCTGCCCTGGAAGATATGAAAGGCCATAAGGAGTTCTGCCGCTCCATCGGATTTGGCAAAGTAGCCACAGTAATGGGCAGATACTATGCAATGGATCGCGATAAAAGGTGGCAGCGAACACAACTTGCTTACGATGCACTCACTTTCGGAGAGGGCCTTCTCGCAAGAGATCCCGTGTCTGCCATAGAAATGGCTTATGATAGGGGGGAGAACGACGAATTCGTCAAACCCACAGTAATAATCGATGAGCAGGGCATACCTGTAGCAACTGTGAAGGAGGGGGACTCGCTGGTGTTCTTCAACTTCAGGCCGGACAGGGCCCGCCAGCTGACATATGCACTCGTGAATGAGAACTTTGAAGGATTTGAAAGGAAGGCGCATCCTCATGTATTCTTTGTATGTATGACCGAGTATGACGAGACACTTGACGTTCCCATTGCCTTCCCGCCTGAGAATATAGAGAACACCCTTGGAGAAGTCCTGAGCAGGGCAAACTTAAAACAGCTACGCATTGCCGAAACCGAGAAATATGCCCATGTAACCTTTTTCTTCAACGGTGGTGTGGAAAAACTGAATGATGGCGAAGAGAGATGCCTCATACCGTCTCCCAGGATAGCAACCTACGACCTCAAGCCAGAGATGAGCGCCTATGAGGTCACCGAAGAACTCGTGAAGAGAATAAGATCCGGGAAATATGACGTCATCATCCTCAACTTTGCCAATATGGACATGGTCGGCCACTCGGGTACATTTGATGTGACTGTGAAAGCTGTAGAGGCTATTGATGACTGCGTCGGCAGAGTGATCGGTGCGCTGGTGAGTGAAGGAGGAGCTGCGTTCATCACAGCGGATCATGGCAATGCAGAGAAAATGACAGATTACATTACAGGAAAACCGCATACTGCACATACATCCAACCCTGTGAGGTGCATACTTGTCAACGGAGGCGAAGGCATCACACTCAAACCCGGAAAACTCGCAGACATTGCACCTTCCATGCTGGAACTACTTGGCATCAGCAAGCCGGATGAAATGACAGGAATTTCCCTGCTTGTAAGGAATAGATAAATTCAATAAAAAATCAGAACCAGCTGTCAAGTGTCTTCTGGCCTCCACCGGAAGACGCCTCCAGTTTTTCTAAAGCCTTGCTGACCCTCTCACGGGAAAAATCATGCTCATCACATAGTAATTCCAATACAGAATCTGTTTTTGGTTTTTTCCAGTTGAGCCCATAATCCTTTGTAACCGGGGGGTTCATAAAAAAATCTTTTATGATATCCAGGTCAGGGATCTCATTACCCATTGAACTAAGGATCTTTTCGATACTCCCATGCTCCTTAACGAGCTTTAGAGCCTTCCTGGGACCTATGTTCGCAAGCCCCTGATTGTAATCCGTGCCTACACAAAGAGCAATATCTATCAGCTGCTCACGGGTTACACCCATCCCGGCAAGAGTTTCTTCCAGTTCCATAACCTCGGGTTTCACATCCACATAGAGGTTCTTTTTTGGCAATTTCCTCTTCCCGGATACCGTCAGGTTCCTGACAACGCGTGGGGCGCCGAAAAGTAAAGAGTCATAATCCTGCGATCCTGCGTAATCAGCATCTCCTTTGATTACCATATAAGCCGCCTGGGCTTCACCCTCCGATGGAGCATCCACAAATGGGATACCCATGGCATTCAGCAATTTCCTGGAATCTTCGACAATTGTCGCATCTATCCGTGAAGAAGCCTGAGCGTATTTGTATGCCTCCTCAGCAAGTCCCTCTTCCTGTGCCTGCTCCCATTTCATTTGTGCATTTTCACGGGCCTGCACGCGCTTTTCGATTGTAGGGGACTTCATCTGAGGAGGCTTACCGTCAAAAACAAACACCGGCCTTATCCCTGCTTCCATAAGGCTTGACATCCTGTAAAGAAGCCCTGAGAGATGGGAGGTGATATTGCCCTTTGAATCCTTCAAGGGAGTGCCATCCTTCTGGCGTATAATGCTGAGAAACTGATAAAGGGTGTTATAGGCGTCTATGGCAATTACCTTAGAGGAAAAATCTGACAGCTCTACTGATTTCTTTTTCAGAAGGTCCCCTAGATCAACACCCATTGTATTGCCTGCCTAACCTGCTTACTTCACTGGCTGAAACTATTTATTCCAGCCTGACATCGATGACGGAATCATCATTAGCGTCTATTTTCCCCACTCTTAGGATGTTTCCCGCCCAATCGATAAGATTTGTTTTTGTAATCTGTACCTGATGAATATCATTGTTGACCTTATTTTTGTGTATTATAAGGAGATTGCGTCCTGCATCTTCGTTCTTACCCAGTTTTGAGACGATATTCTTTATCAGTTGCTCAAACTCAGAGTATATAAGAACCTCAGAACATTTCCCAGCTTTCTTTATAATACCTACCGGTTCTAAATTAATGCGCATATACGCACCCCTATGTTAGAATGAAAAACTATCGAATCTTAGTACGTCATTCGACGTATATATGGTTTTCGGATTTGTATTTAGGACTGGTAGAAAATAGTTATAACGAATTCATTCGATTTATCTGTAACGGGTTCTGTCCATAGAAGCAGCCACCTCGTCTATCCTGACAAGCACTTCACCAACTCGCTTATCGAGATTGCCTTCAACGCTCTGGATATTTATCCTCAGTGAGCGCTCTTTTGCTTCCAGCATATTATCAATCTTTCTCAGGCGCATATCCACGGAAAGGATCATTGCGGCTAAAGCTCCCACCATTACCATGGCAGACAGCACAATTAAGGCATTTGCGGGGCTGTACTGGAATCTTCCAAGCCATTCGTAGGTAAGAACAAATGCAGATACTACCATTACTATTGAGAATATTATATCCCGGCTTTCCATTGCGTTCCCTCTTGCGTTATATGCGCATCCCTTGTATTTATATCATTTGTTTTTAATAAAGAGTGGCATAGCATTAAATAGTGCATATACATCTAACATATTCAATAGAAATATAAAGATTTATATTTACTAATAAATAACGGGAGTTAAGATATTGAGTTCAGAAAACAAGAGTATTCAGGAATATGTGCCTATGCTTGTAATGGCAGGTATCATATTGGTGGTACAGGTAATTGCCTTACTGCTTGCAGCACCCATGGCAGCTAACGACATGAGAGCTTTTGAAGATCCGGATTCAGCCGCAAACAGCATATTATATATTATTTTCGTGCTTGCCTTCACCTTTGTCCTGTTGATGGCTATCAAAAGGAATATGAAATGGATCATTCAGCTGACAATCCTGCTGGCTGTGGGAGCTACGATGTATTATGTATTCTTTGCCCTGCTCTCAATTGCAAATATATCCTCTCTGACAAACAATGTCATTTCCATTACTGTCGCAGCTGTTCTCACTATCCTGCTCTACAAGTTCCCCGAGTGGTATGTCATTAATATCATCGGACTCATAATCGGTGCCGGAGCAAGTGCCATATTCGGCATATCCCTTTCGATACTTCCTGTAGTGGTATTGCTGGCACTGCTGGCGATATACGATGCAATCGCCGTCTACAAGACCAAACATATGATAGACCTTGCAGAAGGCGTGATGGACCTGCGGCTACCCATACTATTCGTTATACCAAAACACTTGAAGTATTCATTTATCCAAGATTCATTCAAAAAGGAAGAAGGCCAGAAGAGAGAGGCTTTCTTTATGGGCCTGGGGGATGCAATAATGCCAACCATACTGGTCGTTTCTGCAAATGTTTTCCTTGTAGAAAAATATGGAATAGAGCTTTTAGCCGGTTTCATCACAATTCCTGCAATTGCAGCAATGGTTGGAACCATAATAGGATTCATAGCCCTGAGTATTCTGGTAATGAAAGGAAAACCACAGGCAGGACTTCCGTTCCTCAACGGCGGAGTCATCCTGGGTTATATAGCAGGTGTCCTTATAAGCGGAACACCACTATATTGAAGCTTCCTGTATCGAAGAGGTTAGTCCTCTTCAGGAAGCTGAGAAACGATACTGCAGACAGAACAGTTACCCTCCCTGCCAGCCGTTTCAGTCTTGATGCTGTTAAGCTGGGAATCCAGGGAGCGCGTACCTTCTGCAAGTACCGCTGCGCTGGAAATGGTGGCTGCTATAAGCGTAGCACTGAACATCTCCTCTTTTGAGATTCCCAGACGCTTGGCGACCCTCACATGTGTCCTGAGACAATACTCGCACCGTAGTGCAGAAGCCACCGCTATGCTTATAAGTTCAACTGTTTTGGGATCTATGAAATCCATCTGGCGCATGACACTGTTCTCATAGATCATCCTTGAAATGAATAAGCTTGGCATATCTTTCATGAAGTTGATGATATAGGGAATCTCACCATAGCGCTCTTCCACATCCTCAAGCAGTTCCGCAACAGCTTCTTCCGGCTCCTGGTCCAGGATCTTTTTGATCTTTTCAATTTCCATGCTATAACCCCGATGAATCGGATACCTGCGGATTCACCTAGATGGCAAAACCGACCTCTGATTCACGTTTGATCTTGATCAGTATATAATTCTTCATTTTGGATGGGAGCACCCGTGCGAGCTCTATAAGGCGGGTCCCTTCATCAAATTGAAGGTCTTCGACCTTCTTATGGAACTCAGCATAGGGAAGTTTTACGCGCAGACCATCCAGTTGCAGAGTCACCGGTGCTGGTGTAAGCACCTGTTCTATCTGAGGGATCTGTTCATATATCTCTTTCATGACACGCGGAGGAAGCACCGAGAGAGGGTCCTTTGACATATCCTCCCTCATGAGGCCAACGACTTCGGCAACTTTATGGTTCATTATATCCAGAGAGCTCAGCTCTTCAGATTTTCGCAGGCGATGGGCCACCCTGCCGATATTCCCTACATAGACATCAGCGTTTGGGACATCTTCTGTCCTGAGGTCCGGACCTCCGGTTGCAATAATAGGTATATCTATTCCTTCAAATAGCTTGGGTTTTTTATTTTTGATACAATCTGCAAATGTCCCGAAAGAGAAAAGAGCGATATCATGTTCGTTGATAAGCCGTCGTTCATAATCAGCAGAAAGTGCAACTCTCCTTCCCATTCCTCTGGCCAGTCCTATCATATTGGTATTTGCCCCGTCCCTGCGCAGATGCTCAGCAACGTCGCAGGCCGAGTGGGGGAGATGATGGGCAGCAAGTGTGGGCGAAACCACAGCTATTTCAGTACCTGTAAGAGGCGCACTGGTCAGCTTGCCAAGTAATTTCGTGCCCAGCTCCTCAATAAGAGGAACATCTTTTTTCGGGATCAGCATTATTAGCGTGACTTCCGTAGCTGCGGGAATCTTCTGGATAAGGTATCCTCCCAGGTCTTCAAGGAGTTCGGTGATAAGTGTATGCTTATGAATGCCGCCTTCGTAGATATATGGTTCAAGCACAGCCGCCATTATTGCTCCTCCTGCAGTTCGGCAAGCATCTGGTGAGCCTGCTGTATCCATGCCGGTTTTAAAGTGTCTTCGCTTGCTACAAAAATAAAACTGTTCTCTTTCATGGCATGATACCGGACCCTGAAGCCTTCAGGGGTCGACCTGATAGCCATTTCGATGAGCCTGGACTGCAGGCCCTCTTTCGGGTCAGCTATAAGCATAGATCCAAGGGATACAATCTCCTTTTCCGGATCGTGGTCCTGGCGTATTATAAGTGTATTCCTTTCAGGCTGCAGTACCTGGCCACGCCCATATCTGGCCCATAGTTTCTCCAGAAGCTTAGGAAGGTACTTCTCTTCCCTTATGGAGATCTTGACCTCTTTGCGCTCCATGACCCCATATCCCAGGCTGGCAACATCCACAAGCCTGACAGGAGGCTGGCTGCCTCTCAAAAGGATAGCCATCTGGAACAGAGAATCTTCCGGCCTGAGAACGATCCTTATCCGCCCTATGGCTCCTCCCAGCATAAGTTCGGAGATGACATCAGCTACAATGCTCCTGTAAGCTTCAGCTTCCGCAGGAACAGCTGACTCTACAACGAAGGTCTCAAGAGCGTCCATAAGGTCACTCCTCCACGAACCCAGAGGCCAGGAGAGCACTTCCCACAGCACCTATCATATGGGAATTGGGGGGGACAAGTACTTCGATCTTGAGAAGTTCACTGAGCGCCTTGGGCACACCTTCAATGAGAGATGAACCACCCACGAGGATAAGAGGCTCCTTCACATCGACTTCCTGCAATTGCTGCTCGAATATCTGCTCGACCACACTATGACAGGCAGCTGCTGCGACGTCTTCAGGAGTGGCACCTTTTGCAAGGGAATTTACCAGTGACTGGATACCGAAAACGATACAGTAGCTGTTCATGTCCACTTTATTCTGCATACCTTTCACCGCCAGAGCACCAAGTTCGGTGATATCCACGCCAAGCCTTTTGGCAGTCATATCCAGAAAACGTCCGGATGCTCCGGCACAAATACCCCCCATTGTGAACATGCCGGGTATGCCGTCATCAACGGATATGGCCTTGTTGTCCATACCCCCGATGTCTATAACAGTGGCAGGGCCTTTCTGCTTATTGGCAAGATAGACAGCACCCTTTGAATTAACTGTGATCTCTTCCTGCACAAGCTGGGCATTGAAATGTTCACCCACAAGAAAACGACCATATCCCGTGGTCCCTATTGCCTGGATGTCTTCCCGCCTGACACCTGCCTGCTCAAGTGCTTTATCAAAAGCCTCTGTTGCACTTTCAATAACCTTGATCGTAGGCACCCATCCGGTACCGAGTATCTTGTCATCTTTCATTACAACAGCCTTGGTGGTGGTGGAACCTGAGTCTATGCCTGCGGTAAGGCCGGTCTGGTGCTCCCTTGCAAGCAGATGCTTCCTTCTTGCGATCGTGGTCAGTGCTTCCATACGGGTCATGAGGGTTGCTGCCGTTGTGCGCTCCGTAAACGAATAACTGATAACAGGAATGTCTGAATGTTTGTGGATATAGCGCCTCAGCTCATTCCTTACAATAGCAGCCTCTGCGCATCTGAAACATGAAGTAATGAATACTCCGTCAACGTCTGTTATCCCTTCAACAACAGCTTTTGCCCTTGCCATCATGAGTCTCAGATCAGGGCTGGCTGCCTCTATACCAAAATCCCTGCCGATCGTATCCAGGGAAGAAACATCTATCTCCGGAAATACCAGCTTGGCATCAACGGATTTTGCCACAGATTCAAGTTCTTTATGCACACCCGCATATTCCGAGCCGCATGATACCAGAGCTACTTTTACAACGGATTTGTCACTCATGCTTTATCTTCCTCTTCATCCCCGGGCAGGGATTTCAGGAACTCTGCGATCTTGTACACGAATCCCTTAGCCTCCTCATCGTTGCCTTCACGCGGATAGTCCACTTCCAGGATAGGCATTTCACGCTGCCTGATGAGGTATTTTGTCAGTTCGTTGGTACGCGCACAGCCCATGCATCCAAATGCCATCGGGGAGTCGTTGACAATGATGCCTGCCTGGGCCTCTTCTATCATAGGACCCACAATTGCCATCCTTCCCCTTACACCAGCCGGTACTTCCACTGCTGCATACTTCAAGCCCATCTTAGGCTCTTCCGGGGTTATATTCAATGGGGGTGAATCCACGCTGACAGTTGAGATCTTTTCCTTGATCTTCTCCATCATAGCAATGGGTTTGTGGCCGAACCTCTCAACCAGGTCGGAAAGGATCAGGCTGTTTGTCGGGTATATGATGACTTTAACCATAATATTGCCTCATAATTCGGATTTGATCATATCTTCCAGTTTATCCACGTCAAGCTTCTTCTTTGACCCTATTTCTTTAAGAGGTGCTTTCCGGTCATATGCATCAAGTGCTTTTCCGATAGTGGGCAGCATCTGCACCTCATGCCTCAGGTAATGGAACCCGGGCCTTGGGCCTCCTCCACGGGATGAACGGCATCTTCTCTCATCTCCCGGCAGGAAACCTCTCTCTTTTACGAAAATATGATTCCTGTCAAGGTCCACTACCTCCCTGACAACCCTGTTCACAGCATCCCTGGGGCCTGTGACCATGGTCCCGAAACACGTTTCCTTGATCACTATATTGGTATCTGACTGATATATCCTCATTGCAGCATCTATAGGCAGGACACTGTCAGAGCTTATAACCACGATCTTGGTCAGCGTATCGTTCTGCCCCTGGGACATCATAAATCCTCCGTGCTGCTCTCTATAATATACATGATATCGTCATCCTTGAAATTCCTGAGCTTTTCCGTCTCGATCACCCTTCCGATAATATTGGTGCTGGCGAACTTTTCGCCTGTAGGCCCGAAAAGGTCATTATCTTCCAGCTTGACACCCACCATGCCGGCCCTTTTAGCAGCCTGGTTGGTGACACCAATCTCCCCTGCTGCCACTTTCACACCGGGTGTGTTCTCAGGCAGGATCTCCTTGTACTTATCAGCCTCTTTCTCTACGGCCTTAAATATATAGGTGTTATCATAGGTCATAAGAACAGCCAGGGCACCCACAGGCTTATATTGCATTCCGGTAGCATGCCTGAAGAATTCAAGTGTCTTTGGCACAAGGTCATTATACAGTTTGACACGAACAAGATGTTCAGGATCAACACCCTTCAGTGTCACCCTGGCCTCCTTTAAAATGCCTATTGTTGTTGCAGGGTCCTGGGTCACAATAAAGCCATCATCTCCCATATAACCCTCCCTGACAACTTCCACACCCACAAGCTCCATCTCTTTTTCGGCTTCCTCATAGCTCATTCCAAGCAGCATGATAGGATGAGGAACGCTTTCTACCATGATCTTCTGGCCTTCCTGTGCCATCTTGGCAAGCTCCAGACCCCTGACCACGTGACCAACCACCGAGTGCATGATGGTCGATGTCCTGTCGTCAGTGGCAATGAACAGCTTACCTGCCCCGTACCCCACAGTCCTTACAAATACAGAACCTGCGGAACGGGATTCGAAATTCTCATAGGTGACAAGTTCACCCTGGAACCTGTTATCCGAGATATAGGATGAAGAAACGGCGTCTATGTGGAAAGTACCATCGCGCGTTACAGCAAACAGGTGTTCTGCACCTTCAGGGGCTTCTGCATCGATCTCTATCTCCAGGTATGTGAATATCCTGGAACCATTTTCCAGCCGTGTGGAAAGGTCTGTGGTACATATATGTTCTCCGGCCTCTGCAGACTCAGTGACAGGTTCAATATCCAGTATCCTGTCGTTCTTAGTCAGGTCAGGAAGTACGTGTTTCCCGCTTATCACTTTTGCAAAAGTCCCTTCCTCAGGAGCTCCATATTCGGCAGAGTGCTTATCCTTGACTAATATCAAATGGGTGTTTGCAGGATCTAAACCCCCGGCAAACATCAGCTCAAATCTTTTATGGTCCGCGTTTCCCCTGACCGGAACTATCTCGGAGGCAAAAGACCCAAAAGCAACCGCATCCCTGCTTATCCAGCGGACAGGCATGTTACTGTACTCTGCATAATGGGACATCCATATTTTTCGAGAAGGTGAGGGTGTATCCTGGAGTTCGATCCGGAACTCGCCCTTTGAGGTCCTGACAGTATATCTGGAAACATCTGCAACTTCCTCGCCAGCCCTCTCTATGAAGATACCTATCGCTGTACCTTTCCTGTAAGGGGCGTTTGACAACCTGATAGCATCCTCAAGGACCGAACCTTCAGGCAATTCGATCTCATTCCCATTGATTTCTACCTTTATTTTACTGCTCGTGCCAAACACCTCTTTTTAATGGCAAAATCGCCAGTTAACCCGGAGCATCCGGGATGCAGTTATGAGCCTGCTGCTGCTTCCATGCGTTCTTTATCAGTGAGTTTTGAGAGAACTGCTGCAGGTGCACCAATATCAACGATCTTCCCGTTCCTCATAAGAGCAACACGGTCACATATCTCCTCAAGGAAATCCATATCATGTGAAACGATAACAAAAGTGTCACCCATTTTTTCGCGTGCCTTGAGAATGGATTTGGTGACCTCCTTCTTTGTTATGGGGTCCATCGTACCTGTAGGCTCATCCATTACTATTATCACAGGCTCCTTCATAAGGATCTGCGCAAGCGCAATCCTGTGCCTTTCTCCTTCACTAACCTCATCTGACATCTTTGATAATATAGATTTTGCCTTTTCCTCAGTAAAACCAGTAGATATCAGAGTGTTAATAGCTTTCCGTACTGCAAGCTCGTAGGGCAGGTCGATGCCTATGGACTCTGTAAGGTTGTCGATAATGGTCCTGTGGTTATACAACCCGTACTCCTGATGGAGGATACCCATATATTTCACTGCACGACCCCTGCATTCCGGACCCGGCTTCTTCATATCCACCCATTCGTCACCGACCCTTACATGCACTTCACCACTGGTTGGCTGCACTATTCCCATCAGTATCTCAGATGTCGTGGTCTTACCTGCTCCGCTGGTCCCTGCGAGACCAAATATCTCCCCTTCCTTTACTTCAAAAGAAACACCATTTACAGCGTAGACAACTCCCCTGCTCACAGAGATGTACTTCTTGACCAGATTGTCGACCTTGATAAGAGTGTCACCTATCTCAATATCGGATTTTTTCTCTACTGCACACACAAGTTTCATGAATTCATTTGCAATAATTGCAGGAGAGCCCTCACTTACGATCGCCCCATCCTCAAGCACAATAGCCTTGTCAGCCAGCTCCTCTATAACATCGCACCAGTGGGAAGTTATCACCATGGTCATCTTGTAGTCCTTGACAGCCTTGTCGATCACATCGTGTACGACCTTTGCAGTCCGGGGATCCAGGGTGCCCGTAGGTTCATCCGCTATGAGCAGCATGGGGTCCCTGACGAGCTGACGTGCAAGGACAACTCTCTGTTTCTCGCCGCCGCTCAGGTCGCGTGCAACATGCATCATGCGATGGGAAAGTTCCACTTTTTCCAGCAGGTCCACTGCCTTGCCCATGGCATCCTCAGTACTGACACCGATCTCTGTCAGAGAGTTTACCACATTGGCAATAACCATATCATCACCATAAAGCGCAAATGTGCGCTGAAGCATGATAGCTATTCTTCTGGTGATATCCCTTCTGCCAGGGTCATGGAGTGAGAGCTTAACAAAATCAGCTTCAAAGGACTTTAAAGTATCATCACATTCCGGGCACTTCATTCCTGTCTTGCTCGGAGGTTCTATGTGCCCGCACTTCTCACATCGCGCAAGATGATAGATGACCTGCCCGCTTATGCCTTCATATTCTTCCACACCACGCAAAACATGCATCAATACGGTCTTGCCCGAGCCGCTCCTTCCAAGGATGCCCAGAACCTCTCCTTCATTGATAGTCAGGTTAATGTTCTTTAAAACTTTGACACCGTCAAATTCCAGTGAAAGGTTTTTGACTTCTATAAACACTGCCATATGATTTCCTCCGCCTACTGGATGCATGGGCGTTATTATCCATTAATATGTTTCTATGCATACATATGCAAATTACTTAACGGTTTTGCAGATTCTGCACAAAACTAACACCAATGTATCTTACATCCCATACAAACGATCTGACAACATTCTAATGAGTTTTTTATAAATAAGTTATACTTGGATTATTAAACTCAGTACATAAACATGACGCATCGGCTTTGCGCTGTTAACTTCCGAAAAATTGAGCTTTGTCACCCTAACATCTCAAGGATTTCTGCACATTTACGACAATACCTGCCTTACAATATCCTTTACATCAGATATATTGTCAATAATCCTGTCTGCCGCATCCTGCAAAACCTGCGGCCTCTTATCACCCTGCTGGGTAGTCATTATCCCGATGTCTGCCGCCCTTAGTGCAAGTATGTCGTTCATGCCGTCCCCGACCATTATCACTGTGCCATAACTATTGCGGAGTTCAAGGACTATCCTTTCCTTCTCCCTGGGTGAAGCAACGCCAAACACATCCTTCATAGGGATGCCCACAGATAATGCAAGTTTTTTCAGGTTATGATAGCCGTCACCTGAAGCGATAAATACATCAGCGCCCATTCTCTTCAGCTCGGTTATTGTTGCCGGTGTCTTGGAATACATCCTTCCGCCCGTACTAAGCACATAAGGCACTGTGCTTTCCTCCGTATCGACGATGATACCTGCGGCAAGATAGAACACATCCGGACAGCGGCCCCTTACGATAGATATAACATCCCTTATGTCA
Organism: Methanolobus sp.; assembly: GCF_030682845.1. Lineage (GTDB taxonomy): Archaea > Halobacteriota > Methanosarcinia > Methanosarcinales > Methanosarcinaceae > Methanolobus. The sequence continues at coordinate 70,607 of NZ_JAUXNK010000031.1, forward strand.
CCAACACAGACACTGCTCTTTTGTATCACCCCGTAAGCCTCATCCAGCCCTATGGGACTGCTTGAACAACTGATCTCGATGCTGATGCCGTATTTCCCCAGGAATTCGTGGAATGTCATCTGGGGGCAGGATAGTATCGTGCTCTCAAGGTCACCGTTCATTATCACAAGAGCCCTGCGAGGTTTCTGAGCCACCAGAAGTGTGGTCTGGATATTATCGAGTACAACACCTGTGGCTGATTCCTTAGCCACACGGTACATACGAAGCAAGGTCCCAGCACTGTCAAAAACCACAGCTACACGTTTTTGCATAGAAGATGCTTTGCACTGAAACATAATTATCTTTACGCCGCAAGAAGGAGGGTCTGCATTACTGTGGATATGCTTCATTAGTTATAATTACATAGAACCATTAATACCTGTAGATACCAATGCCAGCTAATAAAAGAAGAAGAGTCCTGTTTGCCATACTGGCCCTGTTACTAATTGCAGCGCTCTTTTCGCCTTCCGAAAAAGTGTATCCTTTGTTGAACCCCGATCCATGGGAGAACATTCCCATCACTGTATATATAGATGACAGGAATGTGCCGGCGCACTACAGTCCCAGTTACAGGGTCCAGGTCGAGAGAGCCCTTGAATACTGGAGCAGCGGGGGAAACGGGAAACTTGGATATACCCCGGAGTTCGAGATAGTCGAAGAGGATAATGCAGACATTCTCATCATGTGGGTGGAGAACCTGCAAAAGGATGCGGGAGTTCCTGAAGGTGTCGCGGGCTTTGCCAGGCCTTATGAGGTCAACGGCAGGTACGAGCGTGTTGAGATAGTGCTGGAAGTAGGCAATTACCAGGGATACTCATGGAGGCAGTACGGAGACGCCAACATGCGGGAAATAGCAAAGCATGAGATAGGCCATGCTCTGGGTCTTGGACACAGTAACGACAGGAAGGATATCATGTTCCCGACATATGACCAGAAGGATGACATTAACCCCCTGCTCGTACAGAAGACCCTGCCCCTGATCATCGCGGGTATATTACTTAGCTTGGCGCTTGTGTTCTACCACGGGGGCGGATGGCTTCATTCCAGAAAGAAAAGGGAAAAACTGGAGGAAGAGATATTGGGCAGGAAGGAGAAATGAAACACAACACTGTCTTCCAGGATATACTGCGATATCTCAGCGGGGAAAATGTGGATTTCTCCTGTTATGATCTTGACATCTTCAACCTTACGGAGTTCCAGCAAAAAGTGCTCACGGAGACCAGGAAGATTCCCTACGGTCAAACCATCACATACGCCGAGCTTGCCTGTCGCATAGGAAAAGAAGGAGCGTCAAGAGCTGTAGGAAGCGCGCTTGCAAAAAACCCATATCCTATAGTCATACCATGCCACAGGGTAGTCTCATCATCGGGTATCGGCGGCTTTTGCGCAGAGACCTGCGGTGAGAAAGTAGAGCTTAAAAGGAAGATGCTGGAAATGGAATCAAAAGCAGTGTCAGAAGATTCCAAAAGCCAAGAGTAGGATACAAGATATCCATGCGTTATCAATGGGTTTAAGGGATGAACATGTTCGGATGGACCGGAAGGACAGTAATCATAGACCTTGAGAGTAACTCGGTCACTGAATCGAGGACAATAAAAAAGGATGCAGAACAGTTCATTGGAGGGCGTGGCCTGGGATGCCGGCTCATGGCGGACCTGGCTGACCCTGGGATAGAACCACTGAGCCCGGGAAATCCACTTATCTTCAGCACCGGGCCGCTGACAGGAACCTCTGCGCCTATGTCAGGACACTTCAGTATAACAACAAAGTCACCCCTGACAGGGACAATATCTGACTCCAATGCAGGAGGTCATCTCGGGGCGGAGATGAAGTTCGCAGGTGTGGATTCCCTGATAGTGCTGGGAAAAGCTGCAGAACCGGCCTATATTCGAATAGAGGATGAGGATGTTGAGATACTGCCAGCTGGCCACCTGTGGGGAAAAAGTACCGCTGAAACAGTATCCATTCTTGAGTTTCAGGGAAAGGTGGCATGTATAGGTAAAGCAGGAGAAAGGCTGGTCGCGCTTGCAAACATAGTGAGTGGTGGCTATCCTTCCGGGCGCGGCGGGCACGGGGCTGTGGCCGGGTCAAAGAACCTCAAGGCGGTTGTTGTGAAGGGAAGCAACATTCCGGAGATAGCAGAGCCAGAAGCCTTTGGAAAAGCAGTGGAGAAGGTCAACAGGCTGCTGATCGCAAATCCACCGGCATCAAAAGGCCTTGCCAATTACGGAACAGCAGTCTTTGCTGACCTGTTAGGCCACATGGGAATACTGCCTGCGGACAATTTCAGGAAGAAGGGGTCCCATGAAGCGGACAAGATCTCGGGCGAGTTCATCATGGACAATTACCGAACCGAAAAAGAGCCATGTTATGCCTGCCCTGTCGGGTGCAGGAGGGATTTTGATAATGGCTCTTCTGTGCCGGACTATGATTCACTCTGGGCATTTGGACCGAATATAGGCAATACTGATCTGGATACTATCACTTTGCTCAACAGAATGTGTGTCGACTATGGCATGGATCCCATTTCATGTGGATCTGCCCTTGCGGCATACATGGAGCTGCACTCCCTCAGGCTTGGAAAAGAGGAACTTCTTGCACTGGTCAGGGATATCGGGGAAGGGAGAAGCGAACTTTCTGCAGGTTCATACTTATATATGTGCTCAAAAGGAACGCCGCAGAATAGTATGAGCGTCAAGGGGCTTGACCTCCCGGGATATGATCCCCGGGAAATGGCAGGGATGGCACTTGCCTATGCGACATCCAACCGGGGAGGATGTCATCTGAGTGCATTCATGGCGGCACCGGAGATAATGGGAAAGCCGGTGGCTCTCAACAGGCTTAAGTTTGACGGCAAGGCAGCTCTTGTCCAGTATTTCCAGAACCTTGCGGCAGTGATCGACTCGCTTGTTATCTGCCCTTATGCAGCTTTTGCGATGGGAGAGGTGGAACTTGCTTCCCTCCTCAGCACTGCAACCGGAAAGTCCTATACTGCCGAGGAACTGCTGCGAGCGGGAGAGCGCATATACAATCTGGAGAGAATGTACAATATCAAGACCGGATTTTCAAGAAAAGATGATACATTGCCTGAAAGATTCTTCGGGGAGGATGGCATTGACAGGGAGCTGTTCGGAAATACCCTGACCGATTATTATCATTTCAGAGGCTGGGATGAGATAGGAGTGCCTTCAATGGAAAAATTACAGGAACTGGGCCTTTGGGAAGAAAAAGCAGGGGAGGATTCCAGGGAAGGATAGTTACCAAAGTCCTGCATGCAAAGAGTCCGGACTGCATTGAACAAATTGATTTATATAGTTAAATGCGTTAGTAATGCCTGCTATAAAGTATTTCCGGTTCTTGTGGGATATATAAGTTAAATTGATATATGGAACAGGGAATTACACCCCACGAATTTCGATCATAATCTAACTTTCCAATGGAGAATCATAAATGAAAGTACAAGTTGAAGTTAAGGAACTCAAAGAAGGGAAATATGTCATAGTCGATGATGAACCCTGCGTTATCAAGAGCATATCCAAGTCGAAACCCGGAAAACACGGTTCTGCGAAAGCCAGGATCGATGTCATCGGACTCTTCGACAACCAGAAGAGATCAATTGTGGGACCAGTCTCAGACAAGGCATACGTTCCCATAGTAGAGAGGAAGACAGCACAGGTACTTTCCGTTGGCGGGGACATTGTCCAGCTGATGGATATGGGTGACTTCTCAACATTCGAACTGAGTGTGCCTGAGGAGCACAAGGACAGGGTCAAGGAAGGAGAAGAGATCACCTACCTCACAGCCATGGGCAAGATGAGGATCGACCTTAGGTAAAGGTCACTTTAATCTTACTCTGATATGTTCCATAAACCTGAGATGATGGATGCCCTGTCAGACTATGGTTCTGCCAGGTACGTTATATTCGGTGTGCCTTTTGACGGGACATCATCGTACAGGTCAGGAAGCCGATGGGCGCCGGACGCCATGAGGCAGGCATCTGCAAATTTTGAAACGTATAACGCTTACTTTGACGTGGATTACGAGGATTTGCAGATACATGATGCAGGCAACCTCGAACACTACACAACAGTAGAGCAGACACTTGAAGAGCTTGCTCTTGCAGTCGGGCCCATTGTTGCAGACGGAAAGATCCCTATTATGCTTGGAGGAGAGCATTCGCTTACTCTTCCCTGCGTGAAAGCCTGTGCAAAACAGGCAGGTGATGACTTTGGCGTTGTGGTACTGGATGCCCACTTTGACCTGCGTCCGGAGTACGGCGGTGTCAAATACAATCATGCATGTGTATCAAGACACATCCTGGATGAGATCACCGATAACTACGTGACGATCGGGGTACGCAGCGGGCCAAAGGAAGAATGGGTGTTTGCAAAAGATAATGATATCAGGCACTATACTCCTGACGATGTGCGCGAGAAAGGTATCAGGAAGGTACTTGCAGAGGTTACCGACTACCTGGGCTGCTCGCAGATATACCTCTCCCTGGATATGGATGCCCTCGACCCTGCATACGCGCCTGGCCTCGGTACACCTGAACCCTTTGGTCTTAGCGACATTGAGGTCCGTGAAGTGATACACAGGCTTGCACCTCTGAGCGTGGGCTTTGATATCATGGAAATAGCGCCGGAATATGACAACGGGCAAAGCGCGCTGCTTGGCACGAAACTGCTGAGGGAATTCATCGCGGCACATGCTGCAAGTGAGAGATAGGACAGGATCATTGCTTTTCAGGATCATGGGTTACTTGGCCCAAAGTATCCTTTTTTGAGAGAAACTTGGATCGGAGACAGAGTTAATTATTTACGCACTCCAGACAATGGATAATTGAGATCATGAGCGAAGAAGTTGAAGTAGAAGTAGTATGCCCTTCATGTTCCCCTAAGATAGAGGTGCCGCACGACTTATTGAAGTCGGGCCAGAACATGATAGTGCGCTGCCAGGAATGCGGTACCGTACACCCCGCAACCATAGAGAGAGCAAAGGACGTCACTGTGAAGGTAATAGTCAGCAAGGGGCAGGAGTCCCTCAGCTGCATTAACAAGATGACGACAGAGGATATCGTAGAAGTGGACGACGAGATCATAGTCGACGATGAGGAAGGCGATGAAGTATATCCGATCATCGTAACGGCCATTGATACGACGCAGAAGAGAGTCAATACCGCAAATGCCGGAGATATCACGACCATCTGGGGAAGAGCCATTGACGAGGTTATCGTCAAGATATCCGTACACCAGGGCAAACGCACCGAAGCACTGCAAAAAAGAGTCAACGGCGGACACCAATTCACTATAGGACAAACCGACACTGTCGGCGGCCTGGACTTTGAGATAACGAAGATCCGGAAAAGGGACGGGACCTTCTTATCCGGCAGGGGCGGAACTGTGGAGGCAAAGCACGTCAAAAGGATATTTGCTGACGAGATCAAGCGAAAAGGATGGGCAGAAGGCAGGACTGCGTGGAGTATGCGCGGAAGAGGTCGCAGCTGGTAAATTCCCTCAGCAAGATGGGAATCAGAGAAGAGATACTCAATACAATAAACAAAGTACTAAGGCATCTTTTCGTACCGGAGGTTCACATTGATAGTGCATATGTGGACACTCCGTTGCCCATTGGCCACGGACAGACGATATCTGCGCCGCACATGGTCGCTTTCATGTGTAACCTGCTTGAACTGGACAAAGGCCGGAAGGTGCTGGAGATAGGCACAGGCTCGGGGTATAACGCAGCAGTCATGGCTGAACTTGTGGAAACCTGAAGAAAACAGTATATGATAATGTAGAGCTTATCCGGCGGGATGGCTCTCCTGGATATGAACAGGAAGCACCTTATGACAGGATATGTGTGACAGCCTGCGCTCCTGCCCTGCCGCAAGCCCTTATGGGACAGCTCAAAGCCGGCGGATTGATAGTAATACCTGAGGGAGAGGCTTACCAGCGCCTGTACCTTTACAGAAAATGGGAGGAAGGCAAGGTCGTCAAGGAAGATTGGGGAGGAGTGTTCTTCGTGCCGCTAATTGGCGAGCACGGCTTCAGGTTCGTCACGCAACCCTGAGTCAATTTGAGATATGCAGGGTAAACCACAAGAACATCAAATCAGAGTTTTTATTTAAGGGTCTGCTCTTTTTTCATTCAGAATGATGCTTTTTCGAAATATTATTATCCCCCTTACAAACACTTCTAAATAGAACATTGTTTTTAATAAGAAATTGTTTCCGGACACATCCATATTTAGTCCTCTATCAGATATTCCGGGGAGATAGCATGCTAACAGGCAAGGTTTCAGACAAAAACAGTTCATGGGAATTCTGGATCGATCGTGGCGGAACTTTTACGGACATTGTTGCAAAGTCGCCGGAAGGAAAAATACTTACCCGGAAACTGCTCTCCGAAAATCCGGAACACTATGAGGATGCAGCCATACAGGGAATTCGCGGGATACTGGGACTCAGGCCTGAGGACACCTTATCAGGGGAGAATATCTCGTCCGTAAAAATGGGCACGACCGTGGGGACCAATGCCCTTCTGGAACGTAAAGGTGAACCCACGGCCCTTGTCACGACAGAGGGATTCAGGGACGCATTGCGTATAGCCTACCAGAACCGCCCTGATATCTTTGCACTGGAGATCAAGCGACCGGAATTGCTCTACAACAACGTCGTGGAAGTTAAGGGACGCTACACTGCCCGGGGAGAAGAACTGGCGCCCCTTGATATCCGTAAAGCGCGGGAAGAGCTTGAAAAGCTATATGCCAGTGGTATCAGGTCTCTTGCCATAGTATTGATGCATGCCTACCGTTACCCTGACCACGAATTGCAGCTCCGGAAAATCGCAGAGGAAATAGGGTTCCCTCACATATCGCTTTCCCATGGGGTCAGCCCCCTGATGAAATTCGTGAGCAGCGGGGAAACAACAGTGGTAGACGCCTACCTGTCCCCTGTTTTGAGAAGATATATTGACAGGATGGCTGCAACACTGGAAGATGCAGGCAACAAGACGCGCCTGATGTTCATGCAGTCCGGGGGCGGCCTTACGGATGCCCGGCATTTCAGGGGCAGGGACTGTATCCTTTCCGGTCCTGCAGGCGGTATTGTCGGGGCTGTCCGGACATCGGAAATGGCAGGCTTCAGGAATATCATCACTTTCGATATGGGAGGGACATCCACTGATGTTGCACACTACAGCGGCGAATACGAAAGGAGCTTTGAGACAGAAGTTGCCGGAGTGCACCTGCGCTCCCCCATGCTTCACATACATACTGTTGCAGCAGGAGGCGGGTCCATACTACACTTCGACTCCGGCAGGTTCCGCGTGGGTCCTGACTCTGCAGGTTCGGATCCCGGCCCCGCATGTTACCGAAAAGGTGGGCCGCTGACTGTCACGGACTGCAACCTCATTCTTGGCAGGATACAGCCGGAGCACTTCCCCCGCGTTTTCGGCCCGGGAGCCAACCTGCCACTTGACAAAGGAATTGTTATCCGGAAGTTCAGGGAACTTGCCGCTGAGGTCGCTTCCTTCACAGGCGAGGACTATCCTGCAGAAAAAGTCGCAGAGGGCTTCCTGAAAATTGCTGTTGAGAACATGGCAAATGCCATCAAGAAAATCTCAATCCAGCGTGGTTACGACATCAAGGATTACACCCTGTGCTGCTTCGGGGGAGCAGGGGCCCAGCATGCGTGCAGGGTGGCCGATTCACTCGGACTGAGAAAGGTCTTCATCCATCCCCTCGCGGGAGTGCTCTCTGCATACGGTATGGGACTTGCAGACCAGAGAATTCTCAAAGAGCATGCTGTTGAGCAGGTATTGAATGAAGAACTGCTCTTGAGCTTGAGTACTGAGTTTTCCAGGATGGAGGCAGAAGGGAAGGAAGAGACGCTAAGACAAGGGGCAATGGAGGAGAAAATTACAGTACAGCACAAAGTGCATGTGAAGTACATAGGAACAAATACGCCCCTGATAGTCGATTCCGCGGATTGGGGTAGCATTCGGACCGCGTTTGGCCAGGAGCACAAAAAACGTTTTGGATTCCTTATGGAAGACAAGGATATGGTTATGGAAGCAATCTCGGTCGAGATCATAAGTCGCGGGGAAAAGATGCAGGAAAATGAGATGTCTTTCTTTGAGAATGACCAGGATGAGTCAGCATCCTATACTCGTATGTACACGTATGATCAGTTCCATGAAACCCCAGTCATAAGACGCGAGAGTCTTAAACCGGAAACAGAGATCTTTGGCCCTGCCATCATAGCGGAAGAGAACACAACAATTGTCATCGAGCCCGGCTGGAAGGCAAGACTTACACCCACGAACTGCCTGGTACTTACAAAAGTGCAGCAGTCTCCCGGGATGCAGGACACCGGCACCAAATCAGACCCTGTGATGCTTGAGATATTCAATAATCGTTTCATGTCCATTGCAGAGCAGATGGGCTACACCCTTCAGAATACCGCCTACTCGGTCAACATCAAAGAAAGGCTGGACTTCTCTTGTGCAGTATTTGACGGAAAGGGGAACCTTGTGGCCAATGCGCCCCATATCCCCGTGCACCTGGGCTCCATGGGAGAGAGCGTCAGATCGGTGATGGAGCAATTTAAGGACATGCAGGCGGGCAATGTATTTATGGTCAACTCCCCCTACCGGGGTGGAACGCATCTGCCGGACATTACGGTTATAACCCCGGTCTTTATCGGGAACATGATAGCATTTTATGTGGCTTCAAGAGGCCATCATGCTGATGTTGGAGGAATAAGTCCCGCTTCAATGCCTCCCGGCAGCAGGCATATCGATGAGGAGGGTGCCATGACCGGCGGAACCCGGATCGTTGAGAAGGGACGATTTATGGAGGAGGATGTGAAGCAATGGCTGCTGCGCGGGCGGTATCCTGCACGTAATCCCTACCAGAATATTGCAGACCTGCGTGCACAGGTGGCTGCTAACGAGAAGGGCGTGGCGGAGCTGAGAAAGCTGGTGGAACACTTTTCCCTTGAAACTGTGGAAGCATACATGGCCCATGTACAGGACAATGCCGAGGAAGCCGTGAGGAGAGTAATCACATCCCTCACAGATGGGAAATCGGTGCAGGTCTTTGACGACGGCAGTGAGATCAAGGTTAAGGTGAGCATAGACCGGGAAAGGAGGAGGGCATATGTTGACTTTACCGGAACTTCGCCCCAGCATCCGGGAAACCTCAACGCGCCTGTAGCTGTGTGCAGGGCTGCTGTGCTCTATGTGTTCAGGGCACTTGTGCAGGAAGACATACCTCTGAATGAGGGTTGCCTCAGACCACTGGAAATTATGATACCTGAAGGTTGCATGCTCAATCCATCATATCCTGCGGCAGTGGTTGCCGGGAATGTGGAAACTTCCCAGGCTATAGTCGATGCGCTCTTTATGGCATTGGGTGTGATGGCAGGCTCCCAAGGCACTATGAACAATTTTACCTTCGGGAATGCAGAATTCCAGTACTACGAGACCATCTGCGGCGGTTCGGGTGCAGGAAATGGTTTTGGCGGGACCGATGCAGTGCATACCCATATGACCAACTCCAGGATCACCGACCCGGAGGTGCTGGAATGGCGCTTTCCGGTGCTTCTGGAGGAGTTTTCCATAAGGCAGGGGAGCGGCGGGAGAGGTGAATATACCGGAGGATGCGGCGCCACCAGAAAGATACGGTTTCTGGAGCCTATGAAAGCCGCCATACTTTCAGGCCACAGGAGGGTACCACCTTCCGGTCTTAATGGTGGAGAGGATGGAAAAGTCGGGCGTAACTATATCGTTAAAAAGGATGGAGTACTTCTTGAACTTGGGGAAAAGGCGGAATGTACGGTAAATGCAGGAGATGTATTTGTTATTGAGACTCCGGGAGGGGGAGGGTTTGGAAAGATCAAAAAAGATCCGGAAAGAAAACCATAAAAGAGATTTGAAAGAAAATCTTAAGTAATGCTGTTTGTTAATCTACTATGTGAATCGTGAACAAAGCAAAATTATGCTAATAATATGAACTCTGATACAAATTTGAAAGAAGTCAGCATCAAGGGCGTCTTCATGATAAATATCCTGGGTAGCTCGGTCCCTTCGGTCATGCTGGAGGATAAAGAGGGCCACCTTATGCCGATACATATAGGTAACTCCGAGGCGATTTCAATTAACTCGGCACTTCGGAAGGAAACGATGCCAAGACCTATGACCCATGATCTCATGATCGCCATGCTGGAGAGACTGGACTCAAAGATCGAGAGTGTGCTTATCGATGAGAAGATCGATAATATCTACTATGGGCGGCTCAAGATCATCAGAGACGGGGCAGATATGGAGTTCGATGCCCGGCCAAGTGACTGCATCGCGATGGCCCTCAGGCACAACGCGCCGATCTTTATCAATGAAGAGCTCTTCATGAGCGATTCCATCAATAAGGAGAATTTCCTGGATTCCGGGGCTGGCACTGGTATCGATTAAACTGTATTCGCAGCAGACATGTATTTGTGATAATCATAAATACGATGAATTGTAGAAATATTAATACTATGCCACCGCTTTTTTACAGCCCTTTCAAAGTTGCTTTCACAATTGTCCTTACGCTGTTTCTTGCCATAGCCGTATCCATACTCTTTTTCGGTCTTGCAAGTACTGCTTTTGCCAGGATAGGCTTCTCATGGAGGGACGCCTTCATCCTGCTCTTCTTTTCCCTTATCGGAAGCAATATCAATATCCCACTGCGGACCATCGAGTCTGAGGTATCTGTTGAGGAACAGCGCCATGCAAGGATGTTCGGCGTCTCCTACAGGGTGCCCTTCAGAGATACATTCAGGACAAAAACAACGCTTGCCGTGAACGTGGGAGGCGCACTCATCCCCGCCGTGGTATCCATTTACCTGTTGAGCCTGTTCCCCGAAGCGCTGATCTACTGCATCTATGCCACTATCATAGTGGCCGCCGTAACTAAACTGGTCGCGCGTCCCGTCAGGGGCGTAGGGATCGTGTCCCCCGCACTGGTACCTCCCATTGCGGCCGCACTTGCCTCCACCCTTATAGTCTACGTGACCCAGCTAAACCACGACCTGCTTTTCATAACCGCCTACATCAGCGGCACCATGGGCACCCTCATCGGCGCCGACCTGCTCAACCTCCGGGAAATAACCAAGATAGGGGCGCCGGTCGCCAGTATCGGCGGGGCGGGCACGTTCGACGGGGTGTTCCTTGCGGGAGTTATTGCGGTGCTGTTGGTTTGAAAGGAAAGAAGATTTTTAAGATAACTAAAAAGAAGGGATTTCTGCAGACAAGCATTTCAGAGAAATAATTTAAACGACAAGTATTAAATAAAAAATCAATGTGTTCTTATCTAAATATACCATTTGCCAGGCTTACTGGCAGACACGAATAACACACAGCAGTGGAAAGGACAAATCATAATGCTCACTAAAAGGATCATACCATGTCTTGATGTAACGCTTGATGAGGCCGGGGGAACGGTTGTCAAGGGAATAGAGTTTGTAGGCCTGCGCAAAGCAGGCGACCCCGTGGAGCTTGCAAAAAGGTACAACGAGCAGGGCGCGGATGAACTTGTATTCCTGGATATCACGGCTTCCCATGAAGGGCGCTCAACCATGATCAACGTCATCGAGAGAACGGCAAACGAAGTGTTCATTCCCCTGACTGTAGGAGGGGGAATAAACTCCATAGAGGACGTCAGGCAAATCCTGCGCGCGGGTGCCGACAAGGTGTCCATCAACACATCCGCAGTGAAGAATCCGGAGCTTATAAAAGAAGCCTCGGAGATCTTCGGGGCGCAGTGCATCGTCACAGCCATCGACTGCAAGAGAAATACCAACATCGAGGACAATCCCGGCAAGACCATACTGGAACTTGAGGACGGCACGAAAGCCTGGTACGAGGTTGTTATCTATGGCGGGCGCAAGCCTACCGGCCTTGATGCAGTGCAGTGGGCCAAGCATGTTGAAGAGCTGGGCGCTGGAGAGATACTCCTCACCAGCATGGACCGGGACGGCACATATGACGGTTTTGATATACCTATCACCAGGAAACTCTCGGAAGAGCTGGAAATACCCATCATCGCATCCGGCGGCGTGGGGAATCCGGAACACATGTACAAAGGATTCGTTTACGGGAAAGCCGATGCCGCGCTGGCTGCAAGCATCTTCCACTTCGGAGAATACACTGTCAGTGATGTCAAGGAATATCTCAGAAAGAAGGACATACCTGTAAGGATCTGACGGGGAGTGATATTGTGGAGATAGCAGAGTTCCAGCAATTGATGTCCGACCTCTACGCACACAACGACAGGAAGCGCGGGCCTGCCGCAACCATGCTCTGGCTGGTCGAGGAAGTCGGCGAGCTTGCCGAGGCCGTGCGCAGGGACGACAGGGAAAATCTAAGGGAAGAGCTTGCGGACTGCTTTGCCTGGGTGGGCGCCCTGGCAAATCTCTATGGGGTCGACCTTGAAGAGGCTTTCCTTGAGAAATATCCTAATAAATGCCCCACATGCGTGCAAAAACCGTGCATCTGCACTGACTAATTTTTTGACACCGCATTGATCCGATGAGCAAACATGATCAGAGAACTGCCTGAATGGTACTACGACGAATTCATCCAGACAGGCACTGATTACTCCGATAAGGAGGAAATTCACAGATATGACCGGAAGATGCAAAAGATCCGGAACATAAAAGATGAAGCTGAGACAATGCGCAGGCTCATTGACCTTCGACCGGAGGACAGGATACTGGAAATTGGATGCGGGACCGGAGAATTTTCAATTGAGCTTTCAAGACATTGTAAAGAGGTCATTGCCATAGATATTTCAGATGGAATGCTTGAATTTGCCCGGGAAAAAGCAAAGTCGGGACACAGGAAAAATATCAGATTCATCAAAGGGGGTTTCCTGACATTCGAGCCTGGTGATGAGCCATTTGATGCAGTTGTGACCCAGCTGGCATTGCATCACCTTCCTGATTTCTGGAAACTTATTGCACTGAAACGTATCAATTCAATGCTTAAAGCAAGTGGCAGGTTCTATCTCAGAGATTCAGAGATGTAATTTATTCGTCAGAAATTAGTGATTTTGACCCTTTTTTCTCAAAACTGCTGCAAAGCATCCCTGAAGAGGTAAAAGATGAAATGACCCATGAATATATTCTACATATAAAGGAGGAATTCTCAACCTTTGACTGGGTGATTGAAGAGCTCATCGAAAAAGCAAGTTTCAGGATAGAAGAGGCTTTTTATGATAATGGGTTTATAGCAACCTACCTGTGTATAAAAAAGTGAGATTTAGCTCTGCAATATGAATTAAAGCTTTTTGTCACATTTATCCCCCAAAGAGTATATAAGCAAAAAATCATTTAATAGCCTGAAATTGAGAAAACGGAGAAGATATACTCTCCTGAACAATTGGCAGGTCATCTTTTATAGCACTGCAAGACATATTTGTAATCATAACTCACGGGGGTTAGTTATGAGTAAATTAAAACCAGGAGAAGTAATCGAAGATTTCACGCTGTATGACCAGAACCTCAACGAGGTACATCTGCACGACCTTGAAGGCAAAAAGATATTACTCGCCTTCCATCCGCTGGCCTGGACCAGGGGGTGCGCGAAGCACATGAAACTGCTTGAGGATAACTACGGAAAATTCCAGGCCGCAAACGCAGTAGCTCTTGGGATCAGTATTGATTCTGTGCATTCCAAGAAAGCCTGGGCCAGGGAACTTGGAATTGAGGATACCCTTTTCCTGGCAGACTTTTGGCCGCATGGCAAAGTGGCAAAGATGTACGGAATGTTTAATGAGGACATGGGAGTATCCGAGCGGGCCAGTATTGTGATCGATGAGAATCTTAAAGTAAAACTTATAAAGGTTTATGAGACCCGCTCACTCCCGGATATTGAGGAGATATTTAATGCAATGGGAAAGTGAAGTAAATTTATTGACTTTTCATGAACTTATTTCTGTAGGAGCAATAAATATTTCATAAAGTTTAAATAGTATCCCTGCTCTCGTACTGTGGAGGAACATCCATGAAAAAGAGAGATAGAGGAATACGTTTTATTCTTATTTTACTTCTCATCGCATCTGTTGCTGTTTCCAGCGGATGCTTAAAAGACTTTGAAGAACAGAGCAATTACGGAATAACGGATATTGAGATCTCCGCAGACAGTGTCAAAAGTTCCTACGCTGACCTGAACGTGACAGCTTATATAGAAAACAGGGGCGGAAATCGCAAAGGGAATACAACCCTGATATTTAAAGTATTCAGCGAGCAGACAGGACTGCTTGAGCTGACTCAGGAAACGAAAGTCGACACCATAGGGAAAGACAGCATAAAAGCTGTGAGCCAGTCTATCAGGCTTCCTAAAGAAGGCAGTTACAGGCTGGTACTGACGCTATATGAGGAAGAGCAGAAAAAAGCCGATTCTAGGATAACTATCCGCGACCTCTCCGGCATGCCCACCGACCTTCAGGATGTTGGCATCCAGATCAATGGAATGGATTTCATGGTGAAAAACGTCACATCCGGAAGAGTTCTCATTGAGAATGATATCTACCTGAAAAATGAGGGAACAAGAACCACAAACGACTACAGGGTTCTTGTCAAGGCAAGGGAAATCGATGCCCGCCTCGTTGCAGACAAGAAATGGACATCTACCGGCAGGATAGAGCCTGAAGCAACATCTATCAGGGCCGTCAGCCTCACAGTTCCTGACGGTTACAACTACGTAGTTGAGGTAAGCGTATGGGACGGGGACACCATAGTCAAAACAGGCGAGGACTATGTGCAGCTGAACCCTCAGAAAGTGATCAGCAAGCAGCAAGCGGTCCAGACAAAAACTATCCAGACAAGTGATTTCCTAATAGAGGAAAGCTTCGAGGATACCTATCCAATGGATTATGGCACACCACAAGAAGAAAGTCCCGGTTTCGGATCGCTGATGGCACTAATTTCCTTATTATCCGCATTGGTCATGATAAGGAGGGGAAAACATGAGTGAAGAGAGTGCAAAAATGGTAGAGGAAAATAATACTTTTGGCATACCTGCCGTTCAGGAGAGAAAAATGAACAATGGACACACTGCGAGAACAATAAATGAGGATAAGAAGAAAGCCATGCCTGAAGAATACTTCAGGTGGGGAATCTTTGGCATAACAGTGCTACTGCTCTTCATGGCAGCAATAGAGTTCTATTTCTCCATGCAGGAAGCGATAAGAACCTGGTTTGAATAAAGTTACGATGCGCATTCCCCCGTCTTCAGACGGGGGTTAGCATCGTCCCTGCAAAGGCATTACTCCAGTAACCAATATTAATAAAAAAAGCATACACATATCAAACAAAAAAGAAGGATC
>NZ_JAUXNK010000034.1 GCF_030682845.1 Methanolobus sp.
AGCTTTATACCCCAATGTTACCAATTTGACGCATATCATAGTAGGATTATCCCAGATGGAAGGGATAGCTTTACTGCAATTCATATTATAGCTTTCTTGTCGCACCTCCCGGTTATTGGTTGTGGTGGTAAAAACGGTTTAATAAATTTCCATAGTTCATCAGAGAGTTCTCTGAATTCCATTAACATCCCCATAATATCATCGGGGACAATGGTATTTATAGTTTTGATATGGGCTCATTACAATAACGTCAGCTTCAGGCCTACCCCCTGAACTTGTTCTGTTCTTGTACATTGATTCCAGAATTGGACGAAACGGTTTCCAATCAATAAGTGATTCTATTTCTGCAAGCTTGTCTCCAACGGATTGAAGGCGTTTATATTCTTCATTAAGAGCAAAATCAGTTAAATCATCCATTATACTTAATTAATTTAGCTAATATTTATATTTTAGTGTAATGTTGACTGAGTTTATCGAAATCCTCTATATAATGATTATCATAAGTTATGCATTCACCCTATAGTCTGGACTTTTGCGGGGTTTAAATCCCCGGCTTTGCTATAATCTGTGTTAATCTGCGTAAATCCGTGTCAGAGTAGTTTTGGGAAATGATCAGATACCCTCAAATATGAGTTTCTTCTCCGGGCAAAGATTTAATCTTGAATCAACTCTAATATTATCAGGATAACTATGGAGATAGAAGCCAAGTTCCTGGTGCAGGATAGGGAAGTTTTCGGCAGGCTTGCAGGCCTCACATCGATCGCTTCGTTTGGGATAGGAAGTTTTTCAGAGAGCGTATTCACAGATACTTACCTTGACACCCCGGACATGGCAATATACTACGCAGGATACTCTTTCAGGTGCAGGGAAAAGCCTGGTAAGGTCACATACACTTTCAAGTCACTGGACAGCACCTGCTCCCCGGTCAGCAGGAGAGAGGAAATAGAGACATCCTTCCCTGAAAAAAGGGCGGTGGAGGAGCTGGAGGACAGCAAAGTGAAGAAGATGCTCTCCCGGATCGCCGGCTCTGGCAGGCTGTTTCCCCTTTTTGAAGTAGACCACAAAAGGAAAACATCCATGATTACGGCCAGTTCCGGGGAGATTGCCGAAATTAGCCTTGACGATGTCACAATCACCTGCGAAGGGAGCAGGAGAAGTTACCTCGAAGTTGAACTGGAGCTCCGCGGTGGTACGGAAGAAGAGCTTGACCTGCTGGTCTCTGTCATGAGGGAAGATTTTGGGCTGACCCCGGGCAGCAGCAGCAAGTTTGACAATGGAATGGATCTGTTGCAGGAAAATATCCGCGCTGATGTTGCAGGATCGGATTACAAAGTAATATCCGTCAAAAAAGAGTCAAAACCCCTTGCGCTGAAGGAAATGTTTGAGGAATACGACGTTGAAAGAGCCCATGCCCGCAAGGTCGCAGAGAACGCCCTGGAGCTCTTTGACAGCCTCGCGCCCGTACACGGCCTTGGCCCCCATCTTCGCACAGTGATGAGAATAGCAGCCCTTGTCCATGATGTGGGATTTACGACCGACATGAAGGACCATCACAAGGAAGGAAGGGACATCCTCATGGCCCACCCGCCCGCAGAGCTTCCTTTCCCCCTGCACATGATGCTTCCCTGGACCACTTTCCTCCACAAGAAAAGTATCGATGGCGCAAAGCTTGAGAAGCTGCAGACCAAAAAGGAATTTGCGGCCATGCCTGCACAGATGCAGCATGATACCCTTAAGATGGCGGCCATCCTCAGAATTGCAGACGGCCTGGATTACAGTCGCATGAACAGCAGAATAACAGCTATTGACCTGCAGCAGGACAGGGCTGTCATTAAACTGCAGGGACCCGGCGCCCGGACAGATGCGGACAGGGCAGACACAAAATGCGATATGTGGCGTTTACTGTTCAAAACGGACCTGCAGTTCAGGCCTGCCATGCAGGAGCAGGATTAAGAGGACTTATCAGGGGCATTCAGTTCCCTCTTAAGGGTTTCTGCAACTGTCTGAAGCACTTTGACCCTTGAGTGGAACTTGTCGTTAGACTCCACGATGGTCCAGGGTGCATATGATGTACTTGTCCTCTGCAGCATCTCATCCACTGCCTCCTCATACAAATCCCACTTTTCCCTGTTCTTCCAGTCTTCCGGCGTGATCTTCCACTGCTTATAGGGTGTGTTTCCCCTTTCCCTGAACCTGCGAAGCTGCTCATCCCGGTCCATGTGCAACCAGAACTTTATGATTATGGTCCCGTTGTTTGCCAGAACTTCCTCAAGCTCCCTGATCTCGCCATAGGCCCGCCTCCACTCCTGATCACTGCAAAAACCTTCCACTCTCTCCACAAGCACCCTGCCATACCAGCTCCTGTCAAAAATGGTTATTTTTCCTGCTTCGGGTATATGGCGATAGAAACGCCAGAGGTAATGGTGCGCGAGTTCCACGTCCGAAGGCACCCCTGTGGGAATGACCTTGTAAAGCCGGGGATTGAATATCTGCGCCAGCCTCCGGATGTTTCCTCCTTTGCCAGACGCATCCCAGCCTTCAAAAACTATCACTGCGGGCCTGCCCTGCCTGAACAGGTCAAACTGAAGTCCCCCCAGCTCCTTCTGGTATACTTTTTTTAGTTCTTTATACTTATGATTGGACAGTGACTTGCCCAGGTCTACTTTTTCAAGAACGGAAGGACTTAAAGGCCTGGATACGGCAGATTCTTTCCCCTGCATGTCCGGTCCTGAGTTTTCCTTCTCTGCAGTCTTTATTTTCTCTTCAAGGGCCCATATGAAGGTCTTTATGACCTTAATGGTTCCAAAGTTAAGGTCATCTGATTCAACTATGGTCCATGGTGCCTGTGGAATATCGGTTTTTTCCAGCATCCTTTCAATAAGCGGCAGATTTCTCTCATATCGGCTGGCAATCTCCCCGTCCTCCTCCTTCACAAGCAAAAGAGGTATACCCTTTTTCTTTATCGCCTCATAGCGTTCTTCCTGTTTTTCCTTGCTTATGTGCAGGAAGAACTTAATTATCAGGTACCCGCCGTCAGCAAGCTGCCTTTCAAAATATGTCAGGCCGTTGATGCACTTTGTGATGGCATCGTCTGCTGCGTCCTCATGGAGATGCTCCACCAGAGCTCTCTTGTACCAGCTTCTGTCAAAGATGGCTATTTTCCCCCTGTGCGGGATCTTTGTCCAGAAACGCCATACAAGAGGCCGGTTTTCCTCTTCGGGACATGGCTTGCCTGTGGTGTAAAGCTCAAATCCCATGGGGTTTAAGGGCATAAGGAACCTGTTGATTATTTCAGCCATGCCTGAAGCATGCCAGCCTTCAAAGACCACCATTACGGGTATTCCCATTTTCCATGCTTTTCTCTGGAGCTCACCCATGCGGATGCCAAAATCATCCATAAGCTCCTCATATTCCTTTTTCCCGATACTCTTTGAAAGGTCAATATTTTCAAGCATGCTCCACCTCCCGGATCAACATGAGACCAGCATCACCATCCCAATAAATATCCATTATATCGCCAACCAATGAAATTATTGAAACAACAAATAGGTTGAACATTATAGATATATTTATTCAGGAAACACATTTGTATGTATTCCTATATATACGTGGGTATTAAAAGGAGTGGATATTGGTGCCATGAATAAATAAAAAGAAGTGCATTGCCTGCAAGAAATGTGTCAGGAAATGTCCTGTGGATGCAATCCCCATGGTCGGGGGAAAGGCTCTTATCGATGACAATGATTGCATCTACTGTGCCAAATGTGTCCGTACCTGCCCTGTTAAAGCAATACTTAAGGATAAGGAGCACATTGACTTCGAGATAGAGTCCGGTGTAAAGAAGATGAGAAAGTCCCTCGCAAAGTCCGGGAATAAGAAAACAGAGACGGATGCTCA
Organism: Methanolobus sp.; assembly: GCF_030682845.1. Lineage (GTDB taxonomy): Archaea > Halobacteriota > Methanosarcinia > Methanosarcinales > Methanosarcinaceae > Methanolobus. The sequence goes on from NZ_JAUXNK010000034.1 coordinate 3,898, forward strand.
GAAGTAAGGTTATCCAGCTGAGAATGCAAAGGAAAGTCATTGAGGGCACCCTTAATGAATTAAAGCACCTTAAATAAAGCACCTTAAATATTAGTAGATAATATCATTACGAATAGTTGATCAAATTCTTCAGTCCTAAGGAGAGATAAGCATGCCATATACAGCACCTCAAAGGAAAAACTCAACCCTGGCAGTTTTCTCTGTCCTGTTCGGTCTCGTGTTTTCCATGACCGGGGTTTTGTACGCCTCGGTCGGGAAAGTGACGAGATTCTCTGACCCGCAGGTTATACTTGTCCTCTGCAGCCTTATAGGACTTGGCCTTGTGCTGATTCTGGCAGGTGTCAACATTGCTGCTATGAACAAGAGCAGTGGCCGCAGCAGGTCATTTCTGGCAGGCATCCTCTTTTCAGTTCTCGGTATCTTCATTTTTGTCACATATTATCCTGAAGGATGGTTCTATCCCATTGTGGCATATGCGATCATCTCCTACTCGCTGGGGATATTCCTGATACTGCTCAATATTTTCGTTAACTGTTTCACACTTCCCTATTATTCTCCTTCATGCACCAGTCCCGTAACAGGGCTATGCAATGAAGATCTTCCTGAAAATAAGGAAAGATCGGGTAGCTGGGACAATTCTGTAATGGCCAGGTTTGCAGGAATACTTCTGGCTAACAACATCCTGCCCGATCAGCCCGGTTCCATTCAGGATGACGATGACAATGAAAGTAACGGCCATATTGTGTCAGACCTGCAGAGTAAACCAGATGAAGTTGCGGATTCTTATGCGTTATCCAGGATTATTGTGAATCATGAGGCAGTCAATGTCGGTTCCGGGGCCGCAGAGGAAAAGCCGGCCGAAACTGTTCAGGAAGCGGTTCTTCCCGATGAACCTGCAAGCAGCCAGGCAGCTGCCGTTCAGCCCGCTTCAGAGAATGAAGAGGCCCCAGCAGTTGCAGATTCTCCCTTCAATGAGTTCATCTCCATGAAAAAGACAAATATCAAGCCAAGTGACACAATGCTTGAGGCTGCGCGCAAGCTGCTGATGTTCCAGTTTGGCAGGATGCTTGAACATGAGAGAGGCACCCAGGTTGGAAAAGACATCGAAGAACTTCATGATATGAGAGTTGCCGCAATGCGCATGCGCTCCGTATTCCAGGTGCTTGAGGAATACCTTGACATGAAAGCGCTTGATAAGCACCTGAATAACCTAAGGTCAACAAGAAGAGCACTCGGTCAGGTGCGCGACCTGGACGTATTCCTTGAGAAGATAGACCATTACCTTGAGAACCACCCTACCGGAATCGAGATTGACCTTAGTAAGCTCACAGACTCCCTGCACATAGAAAAAGCAAAGCGTAGAGGCATGATGCTTATATACATGGATAGTGCCAGATACGGCAAATTCAAAAACAGCTTCACTAGAGTGCTTCTCGAAAAAAGATCATGGGCCATGAAACAGGTAACAAAGAAGGGAGAGCCGATACCTGGCACAGTGAAGGATGTGCTGCCTGTACTGCTGTACTCCCGGTTTTCAAGAGTGCGCTCATATGACCATATTGTATCGGCGGAAGCATCCCCGACCCTTGAACAGTATCATCAGCTCCGCATAGATGTCAAGATACTGCGTTATACGCTTGAGTTCTTCAGGGAAGTGCTCGGCGCGGAGTCAAAGGAACTTATACAGGACCTTAAAAACCTGCAGGACAACCTGGGAGACATGCACGATGCTGCAGTTGCACTGGAGCTCCTTGAAAACTTCGAGAGATATGGCCGCTGGGGCATGACAGAAGAAGATCATGTGAAGGCTCAGGCTATCAAGGATCCTGGTGTGGAAGCCTACATGCAATATCGCAGAGAGGAGCTTAAAAGGCTTATCGCAGAGTTTCCCACCGCCTGGTCAAAAGTGATCGATAATGATTTCAGTATCACTTTCTCCCGGACAATAGCAGGAATGTATGCAAAGTGATCTGCCTCTCCCCATCCCCGGCAAATGAAAGAATGGCATATATAGAATATATATGAAATATATTAAGACAGGAGTTATCTCTGCCATTATTGTTTTCTAGATATAATTCTATGTGAAGTATTATATACGGTGTTTTCGTTCTGATTTCACATCCGATGAAAGAATTTGGGGAAATGAGCTGCAATGGTCAGAAGCAAGGATTATATAAATCGGGAAATAAGCTGGCTTTCCTTTAATGAGCGTGTGCTTCAGGAGGCAATGGACACTTCGGTGCCGCTTCTTGAGAGACTTAAGTTCCTGGGCATCTTCTCGTCCAACCAGGACGAGTTCTTCAGCGTCAGGGTGGGCACCCTGCAGAGAATGCTGGATGCAGGAGTTAAATCAAAGGCAATGGTGGGTGGTTCCCCGAAAAAGGTCATGGGGGAAGTACACGATACTGTGATCCGGCTCAGGGATAAATTCGATACGGTTTTCAGGCAGATAGCACGGGAACTTGAAAGTTACAATGTGTTCATTGTCGATGAGACCGAGCTTACCGATGAACAGCAGGCGTTTTTGAAGGCGTATTTCAATGAAAAAATAAGGCATCGCCTTGTTCCTATAATGATAAAGGACCTTCCGGAATTCCCATACCTGAGAAATCAGGCGATATATCTTGCAGTTGCAATGTACCGTTACTCTGAGCCTCAGCAATTCAACTATGCCCTTATAGAGGTTCCGACGGATGTGCTTGCTCGTTTTATTATCCTTCCGGAATGTGATAGAGGGACATGCATCATAATGCTTGAAGACGTCATCCGTTTCGGTCTTTCCGGAATCTTCTCTACCTTCCAGTATGATTCAATTAAAGCCTACACTATAAAGCTGACAAGGGATGCAGAGATGGATTTCGCTGACGATGTGACCAAGAGCTTCTTTGAAAAGGTATCAGAAAGCCTCAAAGCCCGGGAGAAAGGGGAACCTGTGCGTTTTGTCCATGACCGGGAAATGCCCGAGGATCTGCTTGATTTCATTCTGGATAAACTTCATCTGGCAGGTTTTGAAAATATCGTTCCCGGCGGCAGATACCACAATGCACGTGACTTCATGAATTTCCCTGCTGTTGGTCCGGAAACACTGAGAACACAAAAAGACACTCCTCTTCCCCACAGGAACCTCATCAGGCACAAAAGCATGTTAAATGCCATTAAGGAAAAGGATATCCTCCTGCATTATCCCTACCAGTCTTTTGGTTATCATATCGACTTACTTCGTGAGGCAGCAATAGATCCCAACGTGATAAGCATTAAGACAACTCTTTACAGGGTGGCAAAATACTCAAACGTTGGCAATGCGCTGATCAATGCCGTGAAGAACGGAAAGGAGGTCACAGTGGTCATCGAGCTGCAGGCTCGCTTTGACGAGGAGCTCAACATGTACTGGACACGGAAGCTTGAAGAGGCGGGAGCAAGGATAATTGACGGCGTGCCCAGCCTCAAAGTACATTCTAAGCTTTGCCACATCACAAGAAAGGAAGGCGATGAGCTGGTGCACTATTCATGCATTGGCACCGGTAATTTCAACGAGGATACGGCAAGAATATACTGTGACCATACACTGATGACCGCTAATAAGGACCTGACCAACGAAGTGGAACATCTTTTCGACTTTTTCAAGTGCAACTACAAGAAGTTCCTCTATAAGCACCTGCTGGTTTCACCCATGCATATGCGCAGGAAACTGCTGGCCATGATCAATAACGAACGAAAGAATGCCATGACAGGAAAGCCGGCTTACATATATGCAAAAATGAACAGCCTTGTTGACGTCCGGATGATCGGGAAACTCTATGATGCCAGCAAAGAAGGTGTAAAAATAAAGTTGATCATCCGGGGAATATGCTCTCTTGTACCGGGCGTGGAAGGATTGAGTGAAAATATCGAGGTTATAAGCATAGTGGATAAATACCTTGAGCACTCGCGGGTATTTATCTTCTGTAACGGAGGAGAAGAGAAGTACTACCTGTCCTCTGCAGACTGGATGGCGCGAAACCTTGACAGGCGGATAGAAGTCACAGCACCCATATACGATCGTGAACTGCAGCAGGAACTCAGGGATTATATGGAAATACAGTTCAGGGATAACACAAAGGCAAGAATTATCAATGAGTCACAGGATAATAAGTACAGGAAGGGAGATGAAAATGAGCTTCACCGTGCCCAGGTGGATATCTACAGGTACCTTGAAGGGAAACTCCGGGGTGCAGAGGGAAGCAGATGAGGTTTGCAGCTATTGATGTTGGTTCCAACGCTGTCCGTCTTCTTCTCTCAAGGGTGGATATCACAGGTGTCAGCCCGGTATTTGAAAGCATCTCCATGATGCGTATGCCCATACGCCTGGGGGATGATGCTTTTGTCCATGGCCATATCTCAGAGGAAAAGGTCGACCAGCTTGTAAAAACGATGATAGCATTCCGGTACCTTCTGGACGCCTATGAACCCATAGATTTCATGGCATGTGCAACCTCGGCACTGAGGGAGGCTCAGAACACTGATGATATTGTACGCAGGATTAAAAATGAAACCGGGATCGAACTTGACGTCATCAGCGGAAGGAAGGAAGCCAGGATCATATATTCAAACCATGTCGAGAAAATAATTGCCAACGATACTTCCTCCATATACCTTCACATCGATGTTGGCGGAGGGAGCACTGAACTTATTCTCTTTGACAGGAGCAAGGTACTTGCGTACAGGTCGTTCAACATTGGTGCCATCCGCATGATCGAGGGCCTTGTTCCAAAAGAAGAGTGGAACAATATGAAAAAATGGGTCAAATCCGTTACCGGAGAATACAGTCCGGGTTCTTCGGTTGGTAGCGGCGGCAATATCAACAAGGTATTCTCTCTTGCAAATGCCAAAGAAGGAACACCTCTTTCATACGATGACATTAAAAAGGTCTATGACCACCTGAAGGCTCATACTCTTGAAGAGAGAGTTGTGAAGCTCGGGCTTAAACCTGACAGGGCAGATGTCATAATACCTGCTTCAAAAATATATCTCTCTGTCATGAGGTGGGGAAATGTGGAAAAAATATATGTCCTTCAGTTGGGCCTTGCTGATGGGATCATCCATGTATTGTATGAGCGGCACAAGGACCACTATGTGTAATGAATTTTTGTTCGTAACTATTCAGCCGGATAAAAACACAATCATCCGCCATATTCGCAAATAGCCAAGAGTAAATTTGTTTAGAATTATTAATTTTGAACGTTGCGATTGATTGCGTTTTATGTTTTTGAAGCATTAGCAAACAAACACCTCTGTATCAACTAAATCAGTAGTAATAGGCACATTATGGCAGGCTGAATAGTTACCAACAAAAAATACACGCGCCCAAAAGGGCACGCAAAAAACGGAGGATAATCTGTAAAAGCTGACAGCATGGTCAGCGGGATATCAGGACGTACACAGCCATGAAAACTCCCAGGGCAATGAGAATAACGATCGCATACAGGTGGTTCTCCACAGCATCTATTGCCACGCCTTCGACCGTCCCGAAAGCCGCTGAGACTCCCTCGATGGTACCTCCAAGCAACCTGTGGATGATCTCCTGCACCTTCAGCACGGTGGCTGAAAGGGAATCCGGAAGCCAGTCTGCCATGGAGGAGTTGACTGCTTCCTGCTGCACCTCAGTAGAATAAACACTTCCCAGTGCATACACATCTTCAGTCGAATACAGAGGCTCATAGGATGTGTCATCATCTACTGCAACCGTACTTTCCGGGGTTTCATCGGTCACAACCACCCAGCCGCCATTAAGGGGATCCCAGCGCTGCTTCACTTCCACTCCTGCAACAAAGAAGGAAGACTGCGCTTCTCCCCTGTATCCATCGATAGCCTTGAAAGCTGCCCTGGCAGCAGGCAGGTCAGGAGCAATCGCCGGTTCGATGCTGTAACCCAGCTCCAGCGATGTCCCGGGGGGCAAAAGCACACCGGAAACCGTCAGCATATGAGAGCCGTTCACCTGCGATAAGCCTATGTCCCACTCGCTCAGGGGAAGCTTGCTTGCGGCAAGGCTTTCCTCTGCACTGCCGGCTACGTAATTAGCACTTTCCGGTATCACGTCACTCAGGTTAACCCAGGCAGCACGATCGCCGCTGTTCCTGATTTGGAGGTCCACCCTATAACCGCTATCCGATGGAGACAGCTTCTTTTCCATTATCACATGCGCCCCATGCACCGTAATACTGCCGGTCCCGGAACTCCAGGTGAATTCCTTCCCGAAGAAATCAGCCTTTGCCGTCACCGGACCGAACGAATATCGACCCTGTCTCAGGGGTACCAGTTTCCGGGCAATGTAGTACTGACCCTCAGGAGTAACATAACTGTAGTCCCCGTGCTCAAAGGTTTCCACGGTTATAAGCTCTTCAGGGATGTCTGCAAACGTAACGTCAACATTGTCCACCGGATAAAGACCAAGATTATAGATGTTGGTCCTGAGGAAGGAATATTCCCATGCATCCCATATCTCATAATAGACATTGCGGCTGCCTTCAGTACTGCCCCCGTTCTGGCGGACCGACCATGTGGTCATGTTGATCACATCGCCGACCACCTCCATGATGACTTTAAGCTCAGGGTCCGTGCAGCGGAAAACTGTGGCTGCGCTTGTATCATAGTACCATTTCTTGATATCGGTGCCGCCGGCAGTAGCATTTATGTAATAGTTCAGTTCATAGGGAGAGGTCCTGCCATCCCATTGCGGCGCTATCACCGTGAAATTGATGCTCTGCTGTTCCCCTTTCTCAAGGCAGCCCAGATTCTTGACAATGATGTTGTCCCGATACTCAAAATCGCCATTCCCTTTAAGTTTGAACTCTCCAAGGTTCACCTTAAGGACCGTATTCTCCACCCAGGCATTCCCTGTGTTCTTTAACGTAACCTCGACCTTCTTTTCCTGACCGGGGGCATATTGTTCCTTGGAAACATCGACGCCTTTGACCTTCTCGGAACTCGCCGCAAAACTTATCTCAAGTTCAGGCCGCCCTCTGGAGTACACTTGCAACTGCGCAGAAGGAGTGTTGTAGCCATCAACACTGATGCCTGTCAGCTCCACCTTTATCTCATTGTCCCAGTGGAACCACTTGTCACTGTCCTGTAACTCCAGGAACAGGAACTCCTTGCGGACAGCACCCTGCTTTTCAGCCGAGATCAGGGCAGACTTTGTCTTCAGGTCAAAATCATCCGCCCTGAAGGTGTATTTCACCCCTGCGACCTCCATTTGCCCTGTCCTGCCCCACTGCAGGCTAAGAGAGCCTTCACTTACCCATTCGGTACATGTATCAAGCTCATCGCAGGGACAGAAAGTATCTGCAGACACCGCAGGCACCATCAATAATAACAATAATAACAAAATGGCAAGACCTGCGGCGCAGCGTAAACTAAAATTGACATAAAACGTTTTTTTCATCTAACTCCACTCCCACTCCACATATCATGATCTTTTTGAAACGCGCCTGAAAACAACATACATAAACAGGCCATAAGCCAGCAAAGCAGCAAAAACAAAAGGAACAGCCATATTGAAGAAAGAAGATGCAGTGTACCAGCAGGTAGAATAGAATGTGTAAATGGACAATATTGACGCTGCCAGCAGACTCAACAATCTTTTCATGGTCCTAGTTAGGATTGGGCTCTTATATCCCTTGCACAAACGAAATAAATAGCAAAAAAGGATTTTATTAGGCACCTGCCAGATATATATACCTATATAGTTATCCCCGCCGGAAAACCTCATACCCGAAAACGGAGAGAGCTATGATTATGGAGGTCATTGACAGCATGAACACCATATTTGAAAACGCCTCTTTCAGCACTATCCATGACATGCCACCCAGGACATGCGTAATGCTCATCAGCAGGATAATGAGAACACCTATCGGATATATCTCCTCTCCCGTGAGGAGCTTCAGGACAGTATAACCCATAACATAATAGAAAATCACAGTAAATGCCAGATATGGCAGTACTATATCGTTCCTGACAGCAAAGACCAGGGTGGGGCTGAACTCATAAGCAAGGATGTTCTCGATACTGCCTGCAAAATAGAAAGTAAGTGCGTAATCAATGACAACTGATATTGAAAGGAAGAGGGGGATCACCCTATAATTGCGATAGATCGATCGAATATTCTGCGATATTTGATGCATAGTCCCTTATCCTGCCAAAACTGTCAATGATCATATTTATTGATGCATTATCTGCCGATTGGGCGACAATAGCAAGCCTGCCATTGATTTCCTCTCCTCTTTCAAGCAATTGGTTAGCAAGCAGATTATCAGATCTGCGTAAAGACTCAAGAGAGTCCATAAACAGATTCTGCAGATCCATGCATATCTCTTGCAACTGGCTCAGTACATCCGGCATGATCTCAGTATGCTCGTAATGCAGGGCTATTTTAGATATATGGTCTCCTATTCGCTCAATATCGTTGCCTGCCAGGCGGTAATAAAAAGCCTCTATAAGACTGAGACTGTCATTCTTTGAGAATTTCCTCAGGCTCAGCCTGCTCACAAACTGCTTTGATACCAGAATGAACAAACGGTCGATATCATCATCCCTCTTAATTATATCTTTACAGACAGAACGGTCATTGTTCTCAAATGCATCGTACATCTCCTCAAACATGAGGTAAATTATCGATGACATGCGCTTGATGCCTTTCTCGATTGTGAACTCATCGATGTCCAGGTAGTTCTGGATCACAAGCAACTTGTTGCTGCTTTCGGCAAGTTCAAGGCCAACGAGACGATTACATAAATTCTTGATCTCGTTCCCGAACTCTCCTGATAAATGCTCTCCGTGTACCTCTATAGACTTATAGTCGCCTACTATGTAGAGCCCGATGATATCTCTCTTCAGGTGTTCCAGGTTCTTATTATCTTTTATTTTCCGGATATCTCTGCCTTTTTCCACACGAGGGGGCTTTATTATAAGCGAGCCGTCGTCGTTGTAGATAATTGATAACGGAGATCCCGACTTCAGTTTTTCTTTAGAGGCCCATTTTTTGGGAAGCGTGACAATGTATGTTGATTTTCCTGTGATCTGCACTTTTCTTGTATCCATTTCGAACCACTGACTGCTCCTGTCACATTATGAACAGTCAGCAACAATATAGATGTATCCTACATAAATATATAGATGATACATAGTATATATATGCAAACCGCCGTTCCGTTAAAAAAGAAAAAAAGAAGATAAGATAAGGTAAAAGCCAGAATATGGTATTATTTCATTAAGGATTCCGGACCTATCCGCCCGGACCTTATCATATGGTCCGCGATCACAAGCGCCATCATGGCTTCGGCCACCGGCACCATTCTCGGCGGTATGGTAGGGTCATGGCGTCCATGTATCTCGATATCCACTTCGTTCATCTGCACCATATTGACACTTCTCTGGGACTTTGAAATGGATGGTGTCGGCTTTACAGCGATACGGCATATTACAGGCAGTCCTGTTGAAAGACCACCTATGATCCCACCTGCATTATTTGTATCGGGTATTATGCTTGCGTCATCGATAACAAAGACATCGTTCATCTGGCTGCCTTTCATGCGGGCACACTCAAAACCCGAACCAATTTCCACGCCTTTGACAGCACCTATGCTCATGAGCGCAGCAGCGATATCTGCATCAAGCTTACTGAAGACCGGTTCGCCAATACCTGCAGGCACCCCGGTTGCAATAATTTCCACAATGCCGCCGATACTATCACCTTCATCTCTTGCGAGCCTTACCTGCTCAAGCATTTTTTCGGCCGCTTGCATATCTGCACACCGGACAGGTGTCTTTTCGACATTTTCACGGATCCCGGTAAAAGTAACACTTCCGGCTTTCACGCCGCCAAGCTCGATAACATGGGCAAGGACCTCGACACCGTGGAGGAATAACAACTTTTTAGCAATCGCACCTGCAGCCACCCTGCCGATGGTTTCCCTGCCGGAAGACCTTCCGCCGCCCCTGTGGTCCCTGATGCCGTACTTTTCCTGATAGAAGAGATCTGCGTGTCCGGGGCGTGGGATATCCCTGATATAATCATAAGCACTTGGATTGGCGTTCCTGTTCCACACCAGCATGGACACCGGACATCCTGTGGTCATGCCTTCGAAGAGGCCGGAAAGGATCTCCACAGTATCGGCTTCCAAGCGTGGAGTTGAGACTTCGCTCTGGCCCGGTCGCCTGCGATCCAGGTCCTTTTGTATGTCTTCTTCTGAGAGTTCAAGCCCTGCAGGTATTCCGTCAACCACCACACCCACTGCTTTACCGTGTGACTCTCCCCAGGTCGTGATACTGAGCGAGTGACCAAAAGTGTTTCCTGGCATAGTGATATAGTATCCCTGAAGTTATTTATGTATGACTGTTCTCGGCGGGCTCGATATGCACGAGCACTTCCTGAATGCCTTCAAATCTTTCTTTGATACGATACTGGACTATGTGAGCTACAGTGTGTGATTTATAGGTAGGCATCCCCGGGTCGACTTCAACATGCATATCTACATAAACACAGCCCTGGGGACCACGGGTGCGTATGTTATGACAGCCCCGCACACCTTCCACCCTGCACACGACATCCGCTATCTGCGCCGGGTCAATAGACGAATGATCACAAAGTATCGAAGCGCTGCTGAATATTATCTCGACTCCTGCCCGCAGGATAACAACTGCCACCAGGACCGAGATTATGGGATCTACGAGAGGATAGCCTGCATTGATAGCAACCAGGCCCAGAAGAACTGAAAGTGAAACATAGATATCGCTTTTTGTGTGCGCAGCATCCGCCAGCAAGACTTCACTCTGCAGTTCTTTCCCTTTTCTCCTCTCGTAGGTGGTGACCGCATAGTTCACACCCATTGTGCTCAGCATTATCATGAAACTGAATGTTGTAACTTCCGGATTGGCACCATTACCGAATCGTTCAATGGCGGAGCGAACTATCTCAAAGGCCACGACTCCCAGTATGAATGCGATGAAAATAGCAGCAAGGGTCTCGAATTTCCTGTGCCCGTAAGGATGCTCTTCATCCGGCGGCTTTGAAGCGATCTGGATACCGATGAGCCCTATAACATTGGATATGCCGTCAAACAGAGAATGATATCCGTCAGACTGCATACTTAGCACGTTGGTGTACATACCATAGATAATCTTAGCAGCGGCAACGCCAAGGTTCAAAAAAAGCACATACCACATTACACGCTGTATCTTTCTGAATCTTGAAGGTGTGGTATCCATGCTAATTGATATCATTACGAAGGATATAAAATGTCTGATTTTTATCACGTTGGAGTAATAAGACCACCGTTTTCAAACGGTGGATGAATTACGTCCATTTGTATTTGAAAGATGTCTGGAATCGTATACACAGTCAAACATTAAATATATATGTCATTATAGCGTAAAATACTTCGGTTATGTTAAGAGCCTACAAGTATCGATTATATCCAAATAAATCGCAAATTGATTTCTTTGAGAAACAGTTCGGTACTTGTAGATTCGTATACAACTGGGCATTGGATCTGAAGAGTACAGCTTACAAGGATGATAATCGATCCATAAGTAAGAATGAACTTAAGAAAATGCTTCCTGATCTCAAGGTCCAATACAATTGGCTAAAGGATGTCAATTCTCAATCCTTACAGAGTTCTATCGATAACCTTGACAACGCTTTCCAGAAGTTCTTCAGGAAAGAGGCAGACTATCCTAATTTCAAGTCAAAATACAACCCTGTACAGTCTTTTCAGGTTCCACAGCATTATGTAGTGGACCTTGACAA
>NZ_JAUXNK010000044.1 GCF_030682845.1 Methanolobus sp.
TTGTACAGTTTCAATCAGTGTACGATATTTCCTATATTATTAAGCATATATTTCAGGACCCGCAGAAAACCTGCACTTCTATTGTGGCCCACTGAGTTCACAGATAACGCAGGTAGTGACCCATCAGGAAAAGCTATCAACTGGCACGCAGAAAACCTCTGTATAAATTCTGTGCTTCATGTTTGTCTTTGTGAGGATCTGTGCTTTCTGCGGGCACTTCTACAGAGCCCTTTAGGTAGTGGCCTGCATTGTGCACCCTAATAATGGACTCCAGAAGTAATATCTGAGAAATCGAAAAAAGAAGTTGTTTTCTACAAATAAAAAAAGAAGGAGTAAGTTATTGGCTTACTCTTCCTTGCGGCGCTGCATGAAGAATGCAAGACCGAGGATTGCTGCTACCGGGAGAGCAATGGTTGGGAACTCGGGGATCTCTGAGTTAACATATCTTGATGCGGAGTCTATCTCGGACTCTATTATTACCGGGCCTGCACCGATGCTAACCCTGTAGATAGTTCCTGCCGGTGCATTGGCAGCTATGCTGATGGTTATGGCACCAACATCTGTGTATGTGTTTGCACTAGGAACTGTGACGTTCTCCGGTGTCGTGATCGTTATGTCGGAGGCTGACCCAGGTCCGCTGAATACATTTACCTGTGATGTGTATGGCAGAATCATTCCATACTCTACAATGCTGATGCTTTGCATCCTGTAACTAAGCGTGACTGTTTCCCCTGGTTTGAGTGTGAGATCTCCTGCGGGACCCTCGCCTGCAGCATCCCATATATCAGGAGTATATGCTGAAGCAGTTCCTATCATCACTACAAGAGCAATTAAAGCTACTATAAGTAATCTTCTCATTTTTTTTACCACCTTTTTGATGTTCAATGTTTTATGAACAGTGGCCCTTTCTGCAATTGTTAGTATATATATGATTCGGGCAAATATGGGATGATTATGATGATAATAATCATCTAATCATCCTTTGGTTGTTCTCAGATTGTATTGACGGTGAATGTCCATGTCTTCTCCCTGCTGTTACCTGCCTGGTCTGTCACGCTAAGATACACCTCTACCTGTCCGCTCTCAAGCCCCGCGGCTGTGTATAATATGGAGCTTGTCCCCACTTCCGCAGAGGATGTCACGTCGATGCCGTTAACACGCAGGATTATACTACTTCTGTCTATGCCCGCGCGGTCATCGGAGTACGATGCCCTGATCGTCGGACTGTCCGTGGTCACGGTCTCACCACTGGCCGGGCTATTGCTCGGTATGGTGGGTTTCACCCTGTCAATAACGAAGGTCTGCTCTTGATAAAGGCTTTCGGAGCCAGATGTCTTTGCTGTGGCGGTAATCCGCGCAACACCGTCTGCAATGCTGCTGCTTATAGTTGCACTGTACATGTACTCGTTGCCGGACAGGCTCTTGTATTCAACTTCGAGGACCTTGCCGTTCCTGTCCCTTACAGTAATTTTGGGAGTCTCCTGCAGGGCGACGGAAGGTGTGACACCTATCTCGACATCAGAGGATGTCTTCTCTGGATAGGCCTTTATAACGAGCTTCTCAAGTGAAGTGTCGGAGTAGATGGTACCGAATGTATATGCTGTGTTGTTCGAGAAGTCTTTACCGATGACCTCTACATTGACATTATCTTTGACTTTAAGGGTGTACTTGCCAGTCCAGGTGATACCGCCATCCTTGGTGGTCAGCTTGAGAGTGTCCGAGACTCCGAAATTTTGGGAGTTCAGGTTACAGGTGACCTCACTTAGCGGCCTGGTCGCCTCGACTATCAGGTTCGTGGACTCGCTGGTGGGGTTTGGAGTGATATCCAGTGTCACTTCCAGCCTGCCAACGTCTATGGTCGTACTGGTGTCGGGGAGAGGATGTATGGGCTCCCTGTTCCGGGCATTATCTACTGCCATTGACCTGAAGTAATATGTAGTGCCTGCTTTTCCGCTGAACTGGGCAGTGGTCTCTGTCGTTCCGCTAAGCCATCTCTGCCAGGTATTGCCGTCTGTACTGTAGTCTATATTGTAATATGCTATTCCCGAGCCGACATCCGTACCGTTCCAGCTGACCGTGAAGTTCTCTGTACTGAGGGACTTTGCAAGCGGGAGGACCTTTGATACAGGCAGGTTGAACTCAATGGTATAGTCTTCCCTCAGATAGGGGGAAACCTCTGAGACCGGCTGGAAACTGATCTCATCAATTATCATTTCCACCGGCTCAAGCATCAGGTTCCTGTTCTGCGTCAGTGCGAACATAAGAGTGTTCGTTCCCTCACGCAGCGTTACAGGCACCTGCAAGCGTTGCCATCCTTCATTGCCGTTGATGCCGTCGGTCCACACGATAACTCCGTTAAGCAGCACCTGCTTGAATTGGGTCTCGTCTTTTCCGGCAGTTCCTTTTGTATAAGTGTCTCTGATATATACTGACAGGAGCACATTCTCTTCCCTGTCGCTTTGGAACTCCTGGGATATGGAGTGCCTTTCAGAGATTGGCAATAGTCCCCGGTATGAGCTGTTAATGACATATGCCCTGCCGGAATATATTCCGGCACCTTCAACATATGAGCCGCTGGCAACGGTCTCATTAGCGGTGGTGAATTCCCATCCGCTGTTAAGGTCCATGGTTGGGTTAATGATATTAATGGAATCGATTGTATTAGTGGTCTCAGTGGTCTCTTCAGGCACTGTTGCGGAGCCAAATTCCTGTGTGACCCACAGGTGGACTGAACGGTAGGCTCCCCCTGTAGCTCTTTCCTTATACAGGAGGAAATCCAGTCTTTGCCTGCCCTGTTTGTACGCTTCGGGTTTTATCTGAAGCTCCTGCTCCCATTTTTCTTTGTGCTGCAGAGTGATCTCATACTCATCCAGGACCGTCCCGTCCAGCCGTACGCGAAGTATATAGTTAACTTTCTCATGTTCATAGTTCTCAATACCTGCTATGATGCTTGTAGGCTGGGTCATTGAGAGTGTGGATGGATAATTTTCTGCTTTACCGCCATCTCCCAGTATGTAAAGTGCAGTGAAGATCTCTTTTTCTCTTGTTTCTTTTGCATAGACGAACATTGCACCCGCAATGATGATGGAGAGTACCATAGCGATCATCAGGGCCTTTGTCACGGCAGGAGGGATCCTGTCAGGTATGTTCTTCTCTGAGCTTGGTAGTTTTCTTTCCGGAGCTGTCTTCACAGCGGATATCTTTGTGCGTGTCTTTGCCCTGAATTTCTTGTTATCTGGCTGAAGAATGTCCTGTTCAGGCTCTTCCGAACCTTCCTGTTCTTCAAGATCGTTGTCTTCTTCTTTCAGGGATCTGATAAAAGCTCCATATGAGAAACTGAACTGTTCCTCCTGAGGCAGGCGGCTGCGTGAAAGGTACGCCAGGAAAACAAATGCAAAGGTCAGTAGTGCGAGTGATATAGTGATAGAATCTGGCCTGAACTTCCATTGGGTAACGCTGATGATGAATCCGTCAAAGACCATTATCACTATGCTAAAACCTACGCTCAGGGTGAATCTCTCGATGCCTGAGATCTCCCTGTTGCCTGGGAAAAGGGCTGATATGAATGCATATCCAGGTACGAAGAATATGATCAGCAGTGCGAAAACTATCCTAAGCGGCGTCTCATTGAAAGGAGATACCAGAATAAAGACAATTGACAGGAAGGACAGGACCAGCATGAGCAACAGGTCCTGTGTGTACAGACATTTTTTAGAGCTTGGCATCGACTCACGTTATCCTGAATAATTTCATAGCATCCGGAATTGTTTTCATATTTATGACATTTATATTGCTGGCTGAAAGTAACCATTTGCTAAAATATATAAGTATGGTTTGCTATTCTACGTATAAATAATTATAAAACTAATTATACAAATAGTTATACGGCCAAAGTAATCTAAAAAGAGGTATTATTATATATAAACGAATGTACGTCCTGCTTGGTATACCTTTACTGACAATAGTTCCTGTTGCTTTTTATTTTGGCGGTCTCTATATAGCTGCTGCCTCTCTCTCAGTGGCAGTGTTGCTCAGCATTGCTGTTTACCGTTATTCACCCGGATTACTGCTCAAGTGGTATAAATGTAAGAAGATGCTTCCTGTCAAAAATATTGATATAGACTCTGCGTTATTCTTCCTGGCATCAAAGTTCTCTATACCATGCCCGAAAGCATATAAGTTTGCATCTTCCGTGCCTATCGTATTCACAGTGGGAAGCGGCAGGAATTTCTCTGTAGTGCTCTCAGAGGGTGCACTGGATATCCTGGATGAGAGTGAGATGAAGGCAGTGCTAACATGTGAGGCTGCAAAGATTGCAAGCGGATCTGTTCCATTGAACACAATTGTGGCTCTTGTCGCAGGGAGTGTCGCATCGCTGTCCACTGTGGCCATGTGGATGTCGATGCTTGCCGGCTTCGGCCATGAGAAAGATGCTGCCCCGCGCTTTGCCAGGTTCCTTGGCATGGGTCTTGTATCCCTGCCTGCTGCCCTGCTGGTACATCTGTTCAGTGTCAACTCCACCTTAAGATCGGATGAAACGGCAGCCAGAATTATGGCAGATGCCAGTTATCTGGAGGAAGCCCTGTGCAGGATGAATAATTATATCCGGCTGCATTGCATAGAGGACTTCAATCCGGGTCATGTCCACATGTTCCTAATTAATCCCCTAAGGGTCAATAACATGTTTGATGTCTATTCTTCAATGTTCATGATAAAGCCGGAATTTGAGCGGCGCCTGAGGGCAATAAAAAAAGTAATTGATACAGGTAACTGCCAAAGGTAATGTTATGTTTGCGATAATATCCGATATCTTCAGATCCATAAAAAACTGGAAAAAGGCTTTGCTTTTCAGTTTTGTCTCCTACATGGTGGTGCTTTTCGGTATCATTGTGGCCATTGTCTTTATCCTTAAAGGCTTTTCCAGGAACCTGCCTATATTGATGGGCACAACTGTTGCCTATATATTCCTGCTTTTGTTAGCATTGTTGATAGCTAGGCACCTGTTCAAAAAGCGACTGATAGAAGAGTGAGGCCTATTCCTTGCTATTTTTTATTACGAGCACTTTAAGGCTTTGTGTCTAACTGCTGTTGAGCATGTCCTTTGTTTTGGTGGAACCTGCGCTGCTTAAGGATTAATAGAAACCGCATATGTGTAAATCAGCAAAGGGAGCACAGAGGATGCGAAGTACCAAAAGAGTTCATGTTGACATTTCCCTGGGGGCTTCTTCCACGATATTTGTTCTCTGTTTTCTCCATGGTTAGTGATCAATATGAAGTTTTTCTACAGAGCTTAATTTAAACGTGGCGAAATGTGCCGCCTTCGGCGTGTGGTTGTACTTTTTTTATCTGCGGTCCTGGGATGGGCCGCAGATTCATACAACTTGAGTTATTTACGGAGGAGGTCCTTGCGGTTCATGATGTACATGATAAGGCCTGCAGTGCCTGCAAAGAGCATCCATCCCAGGTGGGTATGGAAGACCATCATTGTTGCAATGCCGTAATAATAAGCTACTATGTATAGTGTGAATACCCTCACAAGGTTAGAAATATATGCGACGCATACGGCGAAAAGAAGAATCATGAGTGACTTTTTGAGCTGGATGCTCTCCATACGGGAGTAAGCAGCCACTATGCCTATCAGCAGGAACATGGAATAGAGTCCGGAGCAGGGCCCACCGATAATAATGGTCATTGTTTCCGTGATGCCGTACAGGGTGATGGTCTCAATGGCTATTATCTCCACGGGAATGCCGGTGAACTTTAGCAGGAAGACCGTTGGCATAAGCACGAAGTAGTGATTGAACAGATGAACAAAATCTATATTGAATATTCCAAAGAATGTATAGAACACGAGGTACAGTGCTGTGAAAATGACAGATATGTACAGGCCGAACTCCCCAAGTTGTCTCGTGTCTTTCCTGGCAGTGCCCATTGCAAGAAGGGAAGCACCTATGAGGAATGTCATAGAGTCAAGGGTGCCTATGCTGCTTTTGGTGGCAAGGTTAAATACTGTGACTGCCGCCATTATGAACAGCCCTGCAAAAAGATATGTCTTTGAGTTCTTGAAAGCTGAATTCTCTCCAGTGAGCTTAATCCTTGTAATGAGACCTGCTGCCATTATGAACAGAACAATGCCGATGATGGTTGAACCTTCACTGAGCTCGATGGTAGCTCCCGTGAAAAGTGCAAGCACAAGTAGGATCAGAATTATGTTTTTGTTTTCACCTTGCATATTGTGACCTTGCCTGACGTGAGTGTCCTTTATTGCTTTCCATAGGATATAAGTCTAATGACTAAATTTTTATTAAGTTGATATGAGATCAGACCATTTTTTTATATACTATAATGTAATATATTTAAGAAAAATAATTCCTGATAATAGGGGCTCTTTAATGTGACATTGTTCCTAAAGAGTTAAAAACAGAGGTCATAGGGTGCGAGATTTCACATTGTCCAAATACAGGGAGCTTCTGGAGACCATACTCTCAGCGGATTACCTTCCAATGCCGGTACATGATCACCTTGTGGCACCTGCGGAAAGGTCTGTCATCCTGCGCCACGACGTGGACCGGGAGGTCGGGCGCAATCTTGCAATGGCCCACCTGGAGCACCGTATGGGTATCCGGTCTACTTACTATTTCAGGCATGTGAAGGATGTCTTCATACCCGAGGCTATCAGGGAGGTTGCCTCCATGGGTCATGAAGTGGGATTCCACTACGAGGTCATGGATAAGGCAAAGGGAGATAAGCAAAAGGCCCTTGAGATCTTTAAGGAGGAGCTTGAAGACCTTCGAAAATATGCCCAGGTCACAACTGCCTGCATGCACGGCAACCCCCTTGCTTCATGGTCCAACAGGGACCTGTGGGCAGATTACGATTTCAGGGATATGGGACTGATAGGTGAGCCTTATTTTTCCTTAGATTATTCTAAAGTGCTTTATCTCACAGACACCGGCAGGACCTGGGCAGACAGGAAGATACGTGTCAAGGACGTCCTTGAAGAATGCTCAGGCGGTTCAAATGGTAAGCTCGCCTGCAACGTAAGGACCACAGATGATGTGATCCGGCTGGTCAAAAGCCGTGAATTCGCACAGATATGCATCCTCGCCCATCCCAACAGGTGGTGCGACAGTATGTCCGGGTGGACTAAGGAGTTGGTGATGCAGAACGTGAAGAATGTGGGGAAAGCGGGGATCATACAATACAGGAAGATCTCAGGCGAACGTGCCAAAAGCAGGATTGGATGATGTGCTATGATAGAGATCACAGATATTGTTGATGCTTCCAGCTGGGAAGATTTCGTTCTTTCCCACCCTCAAGGTAATGTCTTCCAGTCTTTTATGATGACAGAGGCCTATAGGAAGACCAGGAATTATAATCCGGTGTGCCTTGCAGCGGTAGACTCAGCCTCCGGAGATATACTTGCAGTCATGCAGGCAACTATCATTTCCGAGTTTGGCGGCTTGCTGTCCGCGTTCTCATCCCGTTCGATACTGCAGGGAGGGCCCCTTTTCGTTGATTCGCCGCCAGGCCAAGAAGCTGCCAGGCTGCTGGTGGAGAACTATAACCGCTTTGTGGGGAACAAGGTAGTTTACACCCAGATACGTAACATGTGGGACACGCAGGACTCCGCTGAAATGCTTGCTGTCCTTGGGTATGAATATGACCAGCACCTGGATTTCCTGATAGACCTTGACAGGAATAAGGACGATATATGGCAGGACATCCACAAGTCCCGTAGGAAGGGCATAAACCGCGCTGAAAAGAATGGCATGGTTGTCCGAAAGGTCAGCAGCACTGAAGAGCTCACAGCCTGCTATGATCTGGTGGATGAAACTTACAAAAGGTTCAAGGTCCCTATCGCAGACATATCTCTCTTTGAGGCTGTCTACGATGATCTCGCACCGACCGGCTTTGCAGACTTTTTCATAGCAGTGCTGGGCAATGAGGTTGTAGGCACAAGGATCACGCTGAACTATAAGGACATGGTCTACGACTGGTACGCAGGGTCAAAGCCGGAGATCGACTATGTCGATGAGCTTCTCGTCTGGCATGTCCTCAAGGAAAATGCCGGCAAGTATAAGGTCTTTGATTTCGGTGGAGCCGGTCATCCTGATAAACCATATGGAGTGCGGGAGTTCAAGAGAAGGTTTGGCGGGGAGATGGTCAATTTCGGGAGATATGAGAAGGTGCATTCCCGGGCAAGAAGCAGTATTGCAGGCTTTGGCTTTTCAGTTTATAAAAAACTCATGGTGTGATCAATTGCTCTGGCGCTTCCGAAAAAAGATATTTAAATGGATCGCGAAAAATATCCCGTCCGCTGCTTTGCGCTTATTTCTTTACAGAAGGTGCGGCTACCATATCGGTACCCAGGCTTATATTGCTGAAGGCCTGACAATCGCAGAAAAGCTTGAAGACCGGGGAAATGTGATAATTGGCAACCGAGCAGCAATTGGACCTAATGTGATATTGTTATCCTCTTCTGATCCTAATAATTCCTGGATATATCCGTATGTGAATGTCCAGAGAGGGAAAGTGACCATTGGAGATGATGCCTGGATAGGTGCAGGTGCTATCATCATGCCGGATGTCTATGTTGGTGCAGGGGCTGTTGTCGGGGCAGGCTCAGTTGTTACAAAGGATGTAGCAGCTTACACAATCGTTGCAGGAGTGCCGGCTAGAAAGATAGGGGATGTGAATATGAATGAAAATATTGCTTGATATTGGTCATCCCAAAGATGTGAATGTCTTCAAGGATGTAATTGCAGAGCTTCAAGACAAAGGCCATGAGGTTAAGGTTTTTGCAAGGGCTAAAGAGAATACCCGAAGAATGCTTGAGAACCTTGGAATCGATCATCACTTATGCCCTTATTACTCAAACATTGGAGGAAAGGCTCTCGGTATCCTGGTTAATGACATTCGCTTGTATCAGTTTGCAAGTAAGTTCAGGCCGGATATCTTTGTAAGCCCCGGCTCCCCGTACTCCGCACACGTCAGCAGATTGCTCAGGAAACCCCACATAGCATTTCCTGATACTGAAATAGCCGGTCTTGTCATGAAGCTGACTTTCCCGTTCACCGATAAGATATACACTTCAACAAGCTTCTACGTGGATCTTGGGCCTAAACAAGTGAGGTTTGAAGGCTATTATGAGTTAGCATACCTGCATCCGGATCACTTTACTCCTGACAGGACAGTTATTGAAAAATATGGCCTTGAAGGGGACTACATCGTCCTGAGGTTATCTGCTCTTGCTTCGCATCACGATATAGGGGCCCATGGGTTCAGTTTTGGATCAGAAGAAGAGCTACGTGATTTCATTTCCCGGCTTAAGGGATATGGCAGGGTCATCATCTTCTCGGAAACTGATCATTGGCCGTTGATTGAAGAGCACAAGCTTGAGATAGACCCTGCTCATCTGCATGATATATTGCACTTCGCCAAACTGTACATCGGTGAAGGAGCAACCATGGCTTCAGAGTCTGCAATACTGGGTGTTCCCTCTATTTATGTTTCTAACACCCGCCGGGGCTATCTGGATGAGCTTGAGACTAAATACGATCTTTGCTACACTATAGTAGACAAAGATGGGGCCCTTGCAAAAGCAGAAATGCTCCTCAAGGATAAGGAACTAAATTCCAAATGGCGAGTAAAGGCTCAAAGACTATACGATAGTGCAACCGATATAGTTAAGTTCATTGTAGATTCTATTGAGGAAAACATCATCAAAGAGATATCTTGATCGTGGTGGGTTATGGAAATCTTTTATTTCGGCTGTAAGTAACAATTTTCTCTATTTGATGGGTTATGTTGGGTAATAATAAAGATTAAACCAACTTAAGGTATCTCTATGTCTACTGTCACAAAAATCGCAACGAACACCACTTTCACACTGATAGGGAATGTGGTTGTAAAAGTATTAGCACTTTTTGTTTCGGTGTATCTTGCAAGATATCTTGGGGTGGAATATTTTGGAGAATATAATTTTATAATTACTTATTTGGCTTTCTTTGTATTTGTAGCCAATTTTGGTCTAGATCCTATATTGATAAGAGATATTTCCAGATGTGGTTCAGACGCAAATCACATAACATCAAATATTTTAGTTATCAGGGTTTTGACATCTCTCTTTTCGATTTTTCTATCTATATTACTGATAAGGTTTCTTGATTATCCTGATGAAACCATACTATATGTTTCTGTTTTATCGGTAATCTTAGTGTTTCAGGGAATAAGCTATCTGTTTGAATCAGTTTTCCATGCTAATTTGAAGATGCAATACTCTGCCATCGGTTTGATCACATCGAAATTATTCTATTCTGCTGCAGTATTTATTCTGATATATCTTAGCAAAAGCCTGATTGACTTTTTATATCTGTACATAATCGCAGAACTTATCAGAATGCTGATAGCAATCTATTATTCCCGCAACTTTGTACGCATAAAGTGCGATATTGACAGTGAGCTCTGGAAATCCCTTTTTAAACAATGCTTGCCCTTCATTGCAGGTTATGCACTCTTTATTATTTATTATCGTATCGATATTCTTATGCTATCAAAAATGGAAGGCAATCTTGCAGTTGGCCTTTATTCTGCAGCCTATAAGCTGGTTGACCCACTTCTATTCATACCAGGTGCTCTTGCTTCTACATTGATGCCTCTCATGTCAAAATATTACATAAGTGAGTTTTCAAAACTTAAGAGATTATACTTGACTGGATCAAAGTACATTATATTATTGATGCTCCCTCTCACGATCGGCTTATTTCTGCTTTCAGAAAAGGTATTTGGTTTTTTGTATACAGAAGATTATTTCCCTGCAATCCTTACGTTTCAAATATTATCTCTGACACTGGTTTTCAATTCGGTCAACTCTATTCAGAACTCATTGCTGGTGGCTACAGATAGGCAAAAGGTCAATACAGTTTCTGTAGGTATTTGCTGTATACTTAATATAATCCTTAATTTGATTCTGATTCCAATATACAGTTATAACGGTGCAGCAATTGCTACATTGATATCAGTGATTACTTTGTTTTTAATACAATTACTGTTCATTAAGCATGCTCTCTCACTGTTCTCTTTCAGCAAGGAAATTTATAAAGTAGTTATTGCATCGTTGTTGATGGGAACAATTATATTGATTTTCCCTGAAATCAATTTTTTGATTATTGTTAGCGTTTGTATCATATTATATGCTCTATTTCTATACTGGATAAATTTTTTTTCGCAAGATGACATTTTAATGTTCAACTTGCTTTTAAGAAAAGACTAATGCCTGATATGCTCTTCTTCGAAAGGTGTATAGTAGCCAATTATAATTTTAGTACTAAATAAATGCATAAATACTAAGAGGACTATTAAAATAGTATATGATCGTAGGAATACATCAGCCTAATTATCTTCCCTATTTAGGTTTCTTTGATAAGATGAAAAAATCTGATATCTTCATTATCTATGATGATGCACAGTTTAATAAAAGTGATTTTCAACATAGAAATAGGATCCGCATACACAATGGATCCAAATGGCTGACTGTTCCGGTTGAAAAGAAGCATAAACCTATAAACGAAGTATGCATTCAGAATGAAATAACCATAAAGGATCAAAAATGGAAAGATCATCACCTGGCTCAAATACATGACAATTATAAAAAAGCGGATCAATTTGATACTTATTTTTCCGACATTTCATCGACTTACAAGAAAGAACATGAGTTTCTGGTGAATCTAAATATGGAAATTATTGCATTTTTGAATAAATCTTTTGAAATAGATGCAAAGATTGTCTATTCAAGTGAATATCCTTCCGCATCACAATCTACACACAGGATAATAGAACTAGTTCAATCTGTAGGCGGGGATACGTACCTATCCGGTCCTGCTGGCAAGGATTATATGGACATGGAATTGTTTGAAAACGCAGGGATCGAACTGCTTTTCCAGCAGTTCGTACATCCGGTCTATAAACAGCAATATGATGGTTTTGTGCCAAACATGTCTGCAATAGATGCACTATTTAATGGCTACAGGTTTGATTAATATGAGTGCACTTCCTCCAAGAGTGGCATTTTTTGGCAATAACTGTAAAGTGCTAGAATGCTTAAGTTCTGTTTCTGACATTATTGCGGTATTTACAAGACCCGATGATGGGAGGGATAAGAACGTTACAATGGTAAAAGACTATTCTAGCCCATTAGGCATACCGGTATTTCAACCCACTAAAAAGGAACTGTTTAGTTATACGGACTTTTTGCAGAAAGCTGATCTGGATTTAATAATAGTATGTGGCTATAAGTTCATTATCCCAAAGGAAATTTTTTTGATACCTGGAAGTGGTACCATAAATATACATCCTTCCATGCTTCCTCGTTATAGAGGTCAACATGTGATAAACTGGGCTATCATTAATGGAGAAACTGAAACTGGAGTCACTCTGCACTTCATGGATGAAACTCTGGATACCGGTGATATCATCGTTCAGAAAGCTGTGCCTATTGACTTTGAAGATAGTGCAAACGATTTACACGACCGGATATATGAAGAAGCCTGCTGTCTTTTGAGACAACTTCTGATAGATTTCAGTAATGGTAAGCGCTTGGAGAGAAAAAGCCAGGTCTCTTTAAATGCAACTTTCTTCAAGCCCCGAAAACCTGAAGATGGGCTTATCGAGTGGGATAAAAGTAGTCTTGAGATATATAATTTGATACGAGCTTTGTCAAAACCATGGCCAGGTGCGTATACTTATTTCAAAGGATATAAAGTTGTTATCTGGAAAGCTCATTTAGGGGAGCATAAAAATGCCACTGACCATGGAAAAGTTATTAATGCTTCTGATGGCTATTTACAAGTCAGTACTTATGATGGTCAAATTATAATTACAGACCATGAAATAGTTTATGAAAAAGACACTACAGAAGTTCTAAAGTTCAAAAAAGGGGATTTTTTTCAATAAGGAGAGATTTTTGCTATGCCAAAAATACTTGCAATGGGAGCCCATCCGGATGATATGGAATTAGAAGCCGGAGGAACTTTGGCAAAGTTCATCAGAAAAGGTTATGAGGTCTATCTTCTAATCCTGACCTCAGGCGGATATACTGATATGAAGGGGAACACCTATTTTGACGAGGAATTAAATAGCGAAGCATTAAATGCTTCAAAAATCCTTGGAATAAAAGAGGTTATCTTCTTTGATTACCATACGACAGAACTCCCAGCAGGTGGTAAGATCGTTTCAAGGGTCGATGCGATAGTTGATAGGGTTAAGCCAGATGTTTTTATATCCCATCATCCCTTTGATTCCCATCAGGACCATAAGGCTGCTGCGGATATCATGTTTGCTGTTTCAAGACAGGGGCGTGTAAAGAATGTCCTGAGCGGTTCAACGCTCCCTTATAGGCCTAATGTCTTTGCATTCAGACCCCAGTTCTTTGTGGATATAACTGATACCATTGAAATCAAAATGGATGCTATTCGGGCCTATAAGACACAATACACAAAATTTGGCGGTGAAATACTTATTGAAAGAGTGAGAGCTATGTCAAAAACACATGGCTGGGCTGTAGGATATGAGTATGCCGAGTGTTTCGAAGTTATAAGAATGGATGATAGTTTATGGATATGAACGGTTACATATTGGTAACTCCATGTAAGAACGAAGAAGAAAGTCTTCCAAAACTTGCAGAATCTGTAATAGCACAGGATGTCTGTCCTCTCTTGTGGGTTATTGTGAACGATGGCAGCACGGATAGGACTTCGGAAATACTTGCTGATCTTTGTTCAAAGTATTCTTGGATCCAAACAGTTACCTTAACTGAGAAGCCACGTGATCTTGGTGTCCATGTTTCTCATGTCTATCGCACAGGCTTTGATTCTGCTGTAAGACATTGCGTGGATAATTGTATTGATTATCGTTATGTTGCAAGTGTTGACGCGGATATAATCCTGGATGAAAATTATTTTTCTTCTTTAATAGCAGAATTTGAGACCGATCCTGACCTTGGGATATGCAGCGGGCACATAGGGAACCTAATTAATGGAAATATTATCTGGAGCAACTATAAAGAGGACCTGCCATCAGGAGGGGCCAGGGTATGGAGTAAAAAGTGCTTTGAAGAAACTGGCGGTTATCTGCTGACCTGCAGCCCTGACAGTGTTTCAAATGTCAAGGCTAAATTAAAAGGCTGGAAAACCAGATATTTTGCCACTCCAACAGCTATTTCCACCAGGGCTTATTCCAGTGCCCAGGGTCAATGGAAAGGTTACAGGAAATTAGGTTCTAACAACTATTTTATAGGATATTCGCCTATTCATGTCTGCCTTAAAGGGATAAAACTGCTTTACAGCAAAAATGGATATTTCGTTCATGGTGTAGGCCTGGCATATGTCCACGGTTATTTCCACGATCTTATATTAAACAAGCCCCGTATAAGTGACAAAGAAGTACTTGAATATTACAGAAAAAACAGACTTAAGGAGATAATATGTTCAACGTTCAGCCGTCCAAAAAGTTCAAAGTGATCTCTTTAGGTCTTTTAGTATTGCTGAACATAATACTGCGCATACCTTCTATTCCACATCCTAAAGGAAGGGATGCTTTTTTTATTCACTCTCTGGCAAATTCCATTAACGCATTTGGAGAAGCAAGATGGTGGGATCACTGGCTTTCAGTGTTCGGATACTTCCCCTACTCGTATGCTAGTGGACTGCCATTTACTCTTTCAGGTATGTCTCAACTTTTAGGTATTGATATAGAACAGGCTATTCTAGTATACTCTATATTTTTTGGTGTGCTCACTGCATTTCTGGCTTTCACTTTAGCCGGACTTATCTACAATAATTTCATATTTAAATATGCAATGGCATTCTTCTTTTCGATATCTCCTGGAATTATGCTCTTTACAACATGGGAAGCAAGTGCCAGGGGGCCTTTCATGATATTTTTACCTCTGCTGCTTTTTGTATTATTGAAAGAGATCTCTCTACCTAAAAAAATTATTCTAGGTTCATTATCTCTGATTTTCCTGTTCTCTTTCCACCATTACGCTATTTTTGCAGTTGTGCTTACCCTAGTATACCTTTTCCTGCTGATCATGTTTAAGGTCAATTCTTATTACAACAAGTTTTCATCACTCAATAAATATTCAAAAAAAGCCAATTACCTGTATCTGTTCCTCATTTTTGGATCTTTCATGTACCCCTTCCTCACACACACCATGATCACGGCTGGTTCACGCTATGCATGGATGATAAGTCTTATAGTTGCTAATCTAAGGTTCATTGGTCCTGCGGCATTCCTTGCGATTGGAGGTATAATCTCCATATCCTTATCTGAAAGGAAAACCTTTGTACAATGGTACTTTTTGATAAGCCTCATATTTATGATTCCTTTTATCTATGATCTTA
This sequence comes from Methanolobus sp., assembly GCF_030682845.1. Lineage (GTDB taxonomy): Archaea > Halobacteriota > Methanosarcinia > Methanosarcinales > Methanosarcinaceae > Methanolobus. The sequence goes on from NZ_JAUXNK010000044.1 coordinate 15,405, forward strand.
CATATGGAATGTACCTCCTACTCCTCTACTCGATTATTTTTTTGAGTGTCGGTTTCAGGAGCTCGATATATAACAGTGCTGGAAGCAACAGACAGGCTGTAAAGATCATTGCCATATTCATTGTAAGCATAATCGTTATTTCGACTTTTTTCACCGCATTCTACAACCACAACAGGACTGGCCAATATCAGTATTTATGGCATATGAGTGAGCAAAGCTATGAATTTGGTAATTGGGTCAACGATCGAATTGATAAAGACAGTCGTATATTCATGGTTGCTGAAAACAATTACATAAATCATGTTGTTGCACTCCAAGAAGATGGATTATCTATACTGATAGCTGGAACTCAAGGTCGTGCATATGGTTTCATTGATGACTCTTATACTGAGTATTTGGAAAGGGTTCCTGCTACAAGCAGTTATTTTTATTCGGAAACTGTCTACATTGCCGAAGAAAGGGATATTTATAGGAGTATGGCCTGGTATATAGAGGCCCGGAACATTCGGGGAATAAAGGATGCGTATTCACTAGATTATCTGATTCAATCTAGGACATATTTTAAAAGAGTGCAGGGACTAGATAGTAACACTGCTGAAATCATCTACACCAATGGTGTTCATGAGGTATATGAACTTAGGCATATCTAATTTTATTTTGGGTAGAACATGAAAGTTTGTATATTTTCTGGTGTCATCTCCCTCGGTAAAAACAATAGTGATGTAAGAAAGAATTATTTAATTGAGAGAATCAGATACTTTGGGAGCAAAAGTACCAACTTTACAATCCTGAGCCCTTTAGTTCCAAAAATAGAATATATGAGTTATGATAATTTTGAGTATATTCATTATCATTGCATACAGAAAAAAGGCATGAAACTACTATCATCTATGGTTTTTTCTATACCAAAATTAATTCATATAGAGTGTGATGTTCTTCATTGCTTGAATTATCAGTCTTTTTTGGTAGCAAATATAGTAAATTCTTTCAGGAAGCAAAAATATCTTCTTATTTTTGAAGCAATGGGTTTGGCGTTTGCAGAGTCAACAATTGATGCAAAGAGTTCATTGAAAGTAAAAACATTGAAATCCACTATCAATCGATTGGAAAAAGCCGCATTTAAAAAAAGTGATGGTGTGATTGTATACACGGAAATACTAAAGCATTATGTTACCGAGCATTTCAATATTGAAAAAGAAAAAATATTTGTTGTTCCGCATGGTGTAGATTTGAATGATGAAGAACATCTGAGTGTTGAATCTGATTTTTTACCTATAAATTGCCCAAAAAACAATCAAATAGCGCTTTATGTAGGATCACTATCAGAACTACATGGAACTCCGTATTTGATGCAAATTGCCTTAGAATTAAGTATCAGAAAACCGGATGTTTGTCTGTTGATACTTGGTACAGGCCCCCTCAAGGATCAATTTGAGAGATATGTAGAAGAAAAGCAACTTAAAAATGTCATTTTGACCGGATATCTATCTTCCGATAAAGTTCCCTTGTACCTGGAGAAAGCTGGTGTTCTACTAATCCCCCACTCTCAATGCCTGCAAACTGAGCTTGATCCTCCTACAAAACTGTTCGAGTATCTCAAAGCCGGTAAGCCTATAGTTTCTTTTGATTTTAAGGCTATAGCAGAAATAGTTGGGGATAATGCAGTTTTGATAGAACCAGATAATCCTTCTAAATTCGCAGAAGGGATTATTGACGTATTGGACAACAAAGAACATTATCTAAAAGTCGCAGAAAGGGCCAGGTCAATTGTGGAACAATACTCATGGCAGGCATCTGCAGAAAAACAATATTATGTGTACAAGGAAGTTTATAAAAAATTCTTAAAATAATTTCTAAACAGTTTGATATATAATCTCCGCATGACTTATGATTATTTAGATGATTTGGTATAATATATGTTTCATTGTTTATGAACATAAAACGGAAATGAAAACCTTTTTAAATTTAAAATGGACTATATATATTACCTATATTATAGTATGCTTAATACTTTCATAGTAATAGTTCGGATTATTTTCATATGATTCAGCAATTAAACACTTTAAAGGGATAAAATGAAAGGAATCATTCTAGCAGGCGGGAACGGTACAAGACTATATCCAGTCACCATTCCAATATGTAAACAGCTTCTGCCAATTTACGATAAACCCATGGTCTACTATCCGTTATCGGTATTAATGCTGGCAGGTATCAGAGAGATACTGATTATTTCCACACCTGATGACATCCCATCCTTTGAGAAAATGTTTGGTGACGGGTCTAAATGGGGACTTTCTCTTTCATATAAAGTCCAGCCATCTCCGGATGGCCTGGCCCAGGCATTTATCCATGGAGAAGAATTTATTGGTAATGATAATGTTTGTTTGGTTCTTGGGGACAATATATTCTATGGTCCCAGGTTCTCACCTCTTCTAAAGCAATCAGCAAAGCTAAAAGAGGGTGCAGTTATTTTCGGCTATCAGGTAAAAGACCCTGAAAGGTTTGGTGTAGTGGCTTTTGATAAGGACAAGAAGGTTACCAGTATAGAAGAGAAGCCTGAAAAACCAAAATCACACTATGCTGTGACTGGATTGTATTTTTATGATAACGATGTTATTCAGATTGCAAAAAGCATCAAACCATCTGACAGAGGCGAACTGGAGATCACTTCGGTTAATGAGGAATACCTTAAAAGAGGAAAACTGAAAGTTGAACTGCTGGGTCGTGGGTTTGCCTGGCTTGATACCGGCACTCATGATAGTCTCATAGCAGCCAGTCATTTTGTACAAACAATAGAGCAAAGGCAGGGCTACAAGATTGCCTGCCTGGAGGAAATTGCTTATAACAGTGGATGGATAACTGCAGAACAGGTCCGCGAAATGGCAAGCTTGCTCAAAAAGAATGATTATGGTACATACCTGGAAGGATTGCTCAATGAAGACTAATATATTGGTAACAGGTGGCGCAGGTTTCATTGGAAGTAACTTTATTCCGTATTTTCTGGAAAGATACTCTGAGTACAATGTTGTTAATCTGGACCTTCTGACCTACGCAGGCAATATAGATAACCTGAAAGAGATTCAGGATAATCCACGGTACAAGTTCATCAGAGGAGATATTTGCAATCGAGAATTGGTAGAGTTCATTTTCAATGAATACTCGATCAATGGTGTCATTCATTTTGCAGCAGAATCCCACGTAGATAATTCTATCAAAACACCGGATGTCTTTATTAAAACCAACATTAATGGAACTCATACACTTGTGGATGTAGCATATAGGTTCTGGATGGAAAAACCGTTTGTCTATGATCAGAAATACAGCAACGATGGTTCATCTGATGAGGGAACAACACTTCCACGCTTTCATCATATATCAACGGACGAAGTCTATGGAACATTAGGCTTAACAGGACTCTTTACCGAAAGCACACCCTATGCTCCAAATTCTCCATACAGTGCCAGTAAAGCTGGAAGTGATATGATAGTTCGAAGCTATCGCCACACTTATGGACTGAATACCATAATCACTAACTGTTCAAACAACTACGGCCCAAAGCAACATGACGAAAAACTAATTCCCACTATTATAAGAAATGCGCTAAAAGGCAATCCAATACCCATCTATGGGGATGGCAAAAACATCCGTGACTGGCTTTATGCACTTGATCATTGCAAAGCAATTGACCTTGCATATCATAGTGGAAAAGCCGGTGAAACCTACAACATAGGTGGCAGAAATGAAAAAGATAACAACTATGTTGCCACAAAGATATGCCAGACGTTGGATGAACTGAAATCAAAAAAAGAAGGAAGTTACAGGGACCAGATCACACACGTTGAGGACAGGGCAGGTCATGACCGGAGATATGCCATTGACGCAAGCAAGATAAAAAATGACCTTGGCTGGAAAGCAGAAGAAAATTTTGAAAGCGGAATCTTGAAGACGGTAGAATGGTATCTGACAAAATACGAAGGCTAAATAATGATCAATGTAACCAGACCCTACCTTCCTGACAGAGAAAAGCTGAACAAATGTATTGACAGAATATATGAAACAGTCTGGTTAACCAATAACGGTCCTTTGGTTCAGGAGCTGACAGCAAGATTACAGGAGTATCTTGGTGTTGAGAATCTTCTTTTAATATCCAATGGAACCTCTGCTCTGCAAGTTGCCTATAAGGTTCTTGGCATATCCGGTCACGCAATAACAACACCGTTCAGTTTTGTAGCTACTACCAGTTCTTTGGTCTGGGAAGGGATAGAACCTGTTTTTGCAGATATCAATCCTGAAACATTGTGTATTGATCCATCAAAGATAGAAGAAGCTATCACGTCAAAAACCACTGCAATTGTGCCTGTACATGTATTTGGAAATGCCTGTGATGTTGAAAAAATTGAAAATATAGCATCTAAGCATAGACTGAAAACTGTATACGATGGCGCACATGCATTTGGAGTAAAATACAAAGACAGAAGCCTTCTGTCTTATGGTGATGCAGCAACACTTAGTTTTCATGCTACAAAGCTCTTTCATACTATAGAAGGTGGAGCAATCATCTTCAAAAAGAAGGAAGATTATGAAAAAGCCAGACTGATGATCAAATTCGGTATTGATGATACAGATTCAATTGTGGGCCTTGGCATAAATGCTAAAATGAATGAGTTCCAGGCTGCAATGGGATTGTGTGTGCTTGATGAAATGGACATTATTCTGAAAGAGCGGGCTAAGCTATGGCATCGATACGAAAATGAACTTACAAAATATGTACTAATTCAAAAACGTACTTTTCAATGTACTAATAACTTTAGTTATTTTCCAGTTATTTTTGAGAATGAGGAAACAATGGAAAGAATGAAAAAGATTCTGAATTCAGCTGGAATATATCCTCGAAGATATTTTTTTCCTTCTTTGGATAGTCTTGAATACCTGGATGTTAATTCAGTTCAAAAAAAATCGGATGATATTTCAAAGAAGATTCTGTGCCTGCCCTTATATCCAGGAATGAGTTCTTTAACACAAGAACAGATTTGCAGTTTGATAATATGTAATTTGGAAAATGAGATGGAGGAATAATTTTATGAAAATTTTGATTGTAAGTGTTGGGAGTTTAGTTGGACAGAACATTTTGGATGTTCTTGATTATGCAGAATTTAATCGTAGAAAATATGTAACTGTGTTTGGCACTAATAGTGTAGCAGCAAGCTCGAATAATTTCCGATGTGATAAGTGCTTCTTGGTTCCAAATACGGCAGACAAAAATTTTTTGCCAGAAATCACAAACATTATTAAAAATGTAGAACCTGACTTAATTCTTTGTGGCAGGGATGAAGATACTGAAGTTTTATGGAAACTCATGCATGACAATCCAGATCTCCCTGGTGTGTTGCCGTATGGGGAGCTGAGTACTGTCCTTTATGCTCTGGATAAATGGCAAACCTGGAAATTTACACAGAAACACATGTTACCTTTTGCAGAAACTTTTCTGCTCGACGATTCCATCTCTACAGATGAGTTGAAAGAATTTTGCAGCAGGGTTGATTATCCTTTGATTGCTAAACCAGCACGTGGTTTTGCATCGAAAGGAGTGTTTTTTGTACGTAATTGGAATGATATATTAATTGCACGTGAATATAAAGGTTACATCCTCCAGGAGTATTTAGGAGAAAAAGATGCGAACAAGAAATATTTTGAGTCTTTTGAACGTTTAGTTCCTTTGTTTGCCCATGCCCCCAACATCTACCATTTTTCATGCCACACTTTTGTTTACCCTGGTGGTGCGATAGCACCAATATTTATATCTCAAAATATGCACGATTCAGGAGTGACAATTGGATTTAGTAAAGTTTTTAATGAAGAACTTGAGAGTTTAGCAATAAAATATGCTAAAGCGCTTTGGAATGAAGGGGGTGCGGGTCCAGTTACAATTCAATTCCGAAAAGATAGGAAGGGCGAATGGAAAGCACAAGAGATGAATATGCGAACAAATGGAAATACTTTTCCTCGAATGCTGTTGGGTCAGGATGATCTCTCACTGATTATAAATACATTCGTTGCGAATGCTGAATTTCCGGCTTACACACCTCCCATAGAACATGATGGTGCTATCTTTACTAAGACACTGGTAGCCACGCCAATAACCAAGGCTCAGTTAAACTGTTTGAATACTACAAAATCCTGGTCTAAATAAAGATAAAGCAAAATGATGCTAAAATCAAATTAGGCATTTTAGACATCGAAATAAGGGTAATTTGTATGTGTTCAACCAAACCAGAAAATAGTTTATATGCAGAGAATATTGTAAAAAATATTGCTCAATTTATTGTGAATACTAACGCGGATTCTATTTCAGAATCCGCAATAACAACAGCAAAAAGAGCAATGTTAGATTCTCTTGGTGTCACATTAGCTGGAAATGAAACCGAAACAGGTGTAAAATTACATCATTTTGCCGGTAGCTTTCTTGGAAAAGGTGAAATTAATGTCCTTGGAAGTGATGAAAAATTATCATGTGCAGACGCAGCATTCATTACAGGCTCTATTATGCATGTATTAGACTATGATGATACGGGTGCCTTTTCGCAGGGACATCCAAGTGCTTCTGTTTTTCCAATTATCTTTTCCTTGTCTCAAGTAATACCTGTTAAAGGTATTGATGCAATCGCTGCTTATAGTGTTGGTGTGGAAGTACTTTCAAGATTCTCAAGAGCTATGCCAATGATGCACCTAAAAGGGTGGCATCCAACAGGCGTAATAGGTTCATTTGCAGCAACTGCGACTGCATCCCGATTGCTTCATCTAACGGAAAAGCAAGTAATCCATGCTTTTGGGATTGCTGCATCACAAGCTTCTGGTATAGTACAGAATTTTGGCACGATGAGTAAGCCTCTCCAAGCAGGAAATGCTGCACGAATTGGTATTATTTCTGCATTGCTGGCAAAAGAGGGATTTACAGCTTCTGAGTGTGCATTAGATGGTGATATTGGTTTTTTCAACACCTACTTTGGACCGAATCATCATTTGAATGAGTGGTTTAAAGATTTTAGTTCTAAACTTGTCATTGAGTGTCCTGGAATCAATATAAAAAGACATGCTTCATGTGCGCTTACGCACCGCTCTATAGATGGCGTTCTGCAGATGCAAGAAATATATGGTTTTGATATTGAAGATGTTGAGTCCGTTCAATGTTTTGTCCCTCCAAGAGCTATGAAAGTTCTTTTCTATCGTGATCCAACAGATGGCCTTCAAGCACGGTTTAGCATGAACTATGTAATTACGGCCGCTCTTATGTACAAGAAAGTGGGCCCTTCAGAGTTTGAGGACAAGCAACTCAAGCAAATAACGGGTAACTCTTTGCTTTATCAAGTAAGAATGCACGTTCATCCAGACTGGAAAGAAGGAGATGATGCGCGACCAGATGTATTGAAAATTAAATTAAAGAATGCTACTGAATACGAGCTAAGTGTCAAGTTCCCCAAAGGAAATGTTGCAAATCCTCTTTCGTGGGAAGAGCTTACAAATAAGTTTCTAGATTGTGTAAAGAACTGCTTGACAAAAGTGCAAGCAGAAGAGTGTATCATGTTCATTGAAGATATGCAATCACAGAACGATTTTTCCAAACTTAGTAAGATAACAATGAAATAAAATGACCCTTACAAAAAAAACTACTATAGGAATTTTCTGGAATTTTGCCGAAAAGTTAAGCAGGCGTGGAATTGGACTACTAGTAACTCTGCTCCTTGCTCGTTTCCTGACACCTGAGGAGTATGGTCTGATGGCTATGCTAGCAGTTTTTATTGCCGTTGCTAATAGCATCATGGACCTTGGTTTCTCTCATGCTCTAATTCGTAAGCACAATCCTACACAAGAATATTTTAGTACTGCCTTTTATAGTAACTTAGCCTTGGGAGTTCTTGCATATATACTGTTGTTCTCCACTGCTCCATTTGTTGCCCTTTTCTATGAAGAGCCAAGACTTACGATTCTCATTCGGGTTGTAGGGATTGTGATTATTATCAATGCGTTCCAAGTTGTCCAGAACATCATTCTCAGTCGGAATCTTGATTTTAAGACACAACTTAAGGCTGCAGTTCCTGCAACATTCATCTCTGGCTTGTGTGCAGTGGTAATGGCATACGCTGGCTTTGGGGTATGGGCTTTAATTGCTCAAACAATAATCTCTTCTTTAGTTTTCACATTTTTTTTGTGGTCTATGGATATATGGAGGCCAACATTTGTATTCAGCCAAAGCTCTTTATCTGAAATGTTTGGTTTTGGCTCAAAACTATTTTTATCAGGTCTATTAGACACTATCTATAGAAATATTTACATAGTGGTGATTGCTAAATTATTTACAACCACTATTGCGGGCCACTACTTCTTTGCCAGCAAGATAAAAGAGTTAATTCTTAATCAACTGGTAAATTCTATACAAACAGTTACATATCCTGCGCTTGCAACACTTCAGGAAGATGACATCCGATTGAAAGTCGGATATCGCAAAGTCATCCAAGTGACAACTTTTGGACTTTTTCCTGTAATGGCACTCATGGCAGCTTTGGCAGAACCTTTATTTCGCGTATTTCTTACTGACCAATGGCTGCCTGCAGTACCTTATCTGCAGCTCATGTGCATCGCCGGAATGATGTATCCTTTACATTCCATTAATCTGAATATTCTTAAAGTAAAAGGCCGTTCTGACCTTTTCCTTTATTTGGAAATAGTTAAAAAATGTATTTCTATACTTATTCTATCAGTAAGCATACAATTCGGAGTCATAGGTATTCTTATAGGACAGGTTATATCTTCTCTATTGTCATATCTGCCCAACAGTTATTATTCTGGAAAGCTAATTGATTATCCCGCCGGAGAGCAAATCCGAGATGTTCTCCCCGGATTTCTTTTGTCTGGAATTATTGCTGTTTTGGTATATTTTGCTGTAGAAGTGTCTACTCAGCCAGCATTGATTGAATTGGTGCTTTTTGGTACTCTTGCAGGAGTTATGTACATTGTAGCAAGTTCTGTTCTTAAAATCAAAGCAATGGAGCTTGCTAAAGAAATTGTAATTAATAAATTTGGGAAGAATGTATAATGGACAAAAAAGAAGAGATAGTTGTAAGCATCATTTGTAATGCATACAACCATGGAAACTTCATAGCTGATGCAATAGAAGGTTTCCTTATGCAGGAAACGAATTTCATATATGAGATCCTTATACACGATGACGCATCAACTGATAAAACAGCAGAAATAATCCGATCATATGAACAAAAGTACCCGTTGTTAATCAAGCCAATCTATCAGAATATAAACCAGTATTCAAGAAATATAAAAATCAATCCAACATTCAATTACCCAAGGGTTAAAGGTAAATATATTGCTCTCTGCGAAGGTGATGATTATTGGACTGACCCTAAAAAATTACAGATACAGTTTGAGTGTCTTGAAAAAAATCCCGACATTGTATGTTGCTATCACAGTGACTATATATTGGGTGAGAAAGGCCTTGAAAAAAGATCCCGAATATCACTTCAAGATCAGCGCTCCTTCACCAGTTATGAAATGATGGCGTGTAAGTGTTTAATCTTGCCCTTAACAGCATTTTTTAGAAATCTTGATATTCTCAGAGAGTACCCAGAAGAGGCAAGATACGTAAAAAATGGTGATACGTTTCTTTTTTCTATTTTAGGACAATACGGTTCTGGCATGTACTTACCTATGATAGGACCATCTGTGTATCGTGTCCATGAAGGGGGGGTCTGGTCAATGAGATCAGAAACTGAAAAAAAAGCTATCAGAATGAGTACATGGTACTGGCTTGCAGAGTACTATTCCAGGTTAGGTAATTCTAAGTTGGAAGAAAAGTTTAGGATTCGAAATCTAAGTCTGTTCGTGTCAGATTTAAGCAAAGCACAATTAATATCAATAACAGTGAAGATGTGCTTACCTGCTAAATTTGTAAGAGTAATAAAGAAACATTTGATGAGAAAATAATTCAATATTATACATGACATTTTATTGCTTTTCTCTTGTGTAATCATTAAGTGAAGATGTCATATATGTTCTGCAAATGTGATATTTTCTGTTAGCCCTCTTAATTAATATTGTAATTTTTCTAATAAATAATAATTTCAGTCTAATGTATAATTCAAGGTTCGACTTTTGTAATGATGTATTTGTCATTTCATATTCTGCTGAGAAATTATCTAGATAAGGGGAATTACCAGTTGAGAGGTTACTGAATGTATCATGTCTCAACTGTTTTTTAATGTATTTTTTAAAACAGGTGGCATAGTCATGATATATTATAGGATTAGGACTGTAGATTAGTTTATTCTTATCACCATATTTTTCTAAGATTCTGTATGAGATTTCAATTCCTTCATGACCCCATAAGTTGGGATTAAATCCTTCAACCTCTAGAAGCACATTTTTCTTAAAAGATGAATTCCCCTCAAGATCTATGGTCCATGGAATTATTTCATCTCCCAAATCATAACTCACTGCGAAATAATTATAGATATTTGTGGTTTTTGGCAACGATTTTCCTCTTAGGGCCAATATTTCATAGTCTCGATGTGCAATAATGTGTTGCTTAACAAAATCAGAAGCAGGTACGGCATCATCATCAAGAAAAATGATAATCTCTCCATTAGATTGAGCTGTACCGATGTTTCTTCCAATATTAACACCAAAGTTTTTTTTCAACTTGATGTATTTGAGTTTGTAATTGGAAATAATTGGGGCTATATCTGCAATATCATTATTGTCGACGATGATTATCTCAAAATCATAGTCCTTCTGTTCAGTTAGAGCGTCAAGACATAATTCTAGATCTTTTTTTTTAGTGCTATAAGTTACAATCACAATAGAAGCTGTTTGTGGCTTGTTTTCATAGGAGCCGAAAAAGAAAATGCCTTCAGTTTCTTTGCTGGAGTATGATGATTCTAAATAGTTTTTCATGTTTGAAGCCTAAATGTTATATTTTGTAAGTGTTTTTCATTATGGATTAGGTCTATCGACTTGAGTAAAGCCTTCAATATCCTTACATTTATTTAATACTAATTTGTAATTAACAATGTATGATATCGACCGAGTAATTTTCATTGTATGATAATAAAAATTGGATATGAAGAACTCTTCTGGATTCTTTGCCTCAGGTATTTTTATGAAAAAACGTAAAAAAGACTTCATGCATAGAACATATTTTTTCTTCTTGTCCAGCCTATTATTGAACAAATCAATTGCAATGTCGCCTTTGCCATATTTCCAGTTCTTTTTTAGCAAAACAGAAAACTTAGTGGAAAACTCTCTGTATACCTTTTGATTCTCATTGTATCTGACATTGTAACCCGAAGTTTTCAACTTATAGACTATTAATGAGTCACCCCCGGTATAATGGGTAGGAAATCCACCTACCTCCATAAAGACACTCTTGAGAAGTGCAATGTTTTTTCCATCTCCCCAAAAATCATCATCTTTCATTACCCATTGGTTGCATTCTGCCCGGGGTATGATCTCTTTTTGTTTTGTCAGAAAACCTGGTCCCTGTGAAACTTCGACTCCTCTATTGATGTAGTCATTTATAGCTGACAGCCAATTCTTATCAGCTTCACAATTAGAATCAGTGAAAGCTAATATCTGGCCCCTTGAATTCACTGCACCTTTATTCCTTGCAACGTATGGGTTTTTTTCATTTTCAATTAATAGTTGAACGGGATACTTTTTGATAATGTCTATAGTTTTATCCTTTGATCCATTATCGACAAAAATTATTTCACAGAAATTTGATGGATAGTTCTGCTCGAGAAGTGAATGAATGCATTTTTCAACAGTATTTTCGCTATTAAGGCAGGGTACTACAACTGATATGAAATTAATTGTTTCTGACATTTTAACCATTTTATTTTTCCATAAACTAATATATTATTAAAATTATATTCTACTGTTATATATCTTTTTTGCTATGAACTGCAAAATATTATGGGTGACTCAAAGCAAGTGCATTTAACTAAATTTTTTAGTTATATTATTATATAGATTATAATACTCCTGTGCTTTAATCTCCCAAGTATTTTTCGATGCTTTCTTTTTTGCAAGCCTTCCCATTTTTTCGATAAGGTTTTCGTTTTCGATAAGATTTCTCATTATATCTGCAAGTATGTCTGAATCCCCAAAAGGAACAATAAAGCCTTCTTGCCCATTTTCAACAACCTCTTTTGCACCTACCTGATCTGTTATTATCACTGGTTTTCCCACAGCCATTGCTTCAAGTACCACAAGGCCATATGGCTCATGACGGCTTGGAAGCACACAAAATAGAGAATTTGAGTATGTAAATAAGAGGTCGTTTTCATCCAAACCTTCATAATGCAAAACTTGACCCGATTCAAAATAGTTACTATAGTTTTTTTTAAGTTCA